>NZ_SDHZ01000005.1:0-300000 GCF_004118675.1 Filimonas effusa
TGTTTTGTTTGTCCCAACTATTAATATCTCTCGAAATTAACTGTCGGATTAAATTGTGTTACGTTTGTTACTTACCTTAAATATTGCTATTTAAGTACTGTTGTTTCCATTCTTTCAAAGAACTTTATTCTAAACTCAGCACTACTGCTTCGTTCAAAACTTTTGATCATGTCAGAGATCCGATCTCTTCAGGCCTTATCGCCTTAACACTTTCTATTTTTTTCAGCGCTTTTTGCTTCTGTTTGCTACCGTTTCCTTCGATTCGGGTTGCAAAGGTAAAGACTTTTTCGCTTATCAACCAAATGTTTTTTAGAAATATTTTTTAGAACCTTTCTATTTAACCATTTGATTTTCAATGAACTTGATCGCTTTTCGAGCGGGTTGCAAAGGTAAAGCTTTTTTACTTTACGAATCAAATGTTTTTTAGAATTATTTTTAAAACCTTCTACCTAACTATTTGATTTTCAATGAACTATGATCTTATTTTTTCGATCGGGTTGCAAAGGTAAGGGTTTCTTTTGTTTCAAAAATCATCTTCTGAAAATTTATTTCAGAAAGCTAAGTGAAACTTAGTATTCAGAAACCAGCATTAGTGATCAGTAATTAAAACTTAGATTATGTACCCGGTGTAAATCCGGAACCAAGAGGTTATTAGTAACTGCTTTTGAGCATCAGAACATTACCTTTTAAAGAGCTCTCCGTTTGAACGGGGTGCAAAAGTAGGGGAAAGTGCTGATTCGGAAATCAAAAAGGGGGATATTTTTTTAGATCAGGTAACCCTGCAGCTTTTCCGGGGTGCGATTTCCTTAGTAATTTTTAGCAAAGTGGTCTTTTGCTAAAAAAGCGGAGATTTTCGAGGAAGCTTTTGAGAAGCTTTAAAGAAGCTTTTACCATGCTTTAAGGATGCTTTATCGAAAGCCCGTCTTTTTTTAGCAAAATGCCATTTACAATTTGGGGGTTGGTAGTATTTACCATTTGTTATTTCCCCATCTCCTTCTTTTGACTTTATAATTAGAAGAGATATACCTGGACACGTGGGCGATGGCTTCATCGATGTCGTCGGTGATGAGGACCAGGTTCATGTCTTCGGGGGAGATGGTGCCTTGTTTGGCCATATCTTCCATAGCGGAAAGGAGGGGTTTATAATATTCGGTACCAAAGAGCACGATAGGGAAATCGCTGATGGTACGCGTTTGAACGAGGGTAAGCGTTTCGAAGAATTCATCCATAGTACCAAAACCGCCAGGCAGGATAATAAATGCGTAGGAGTATTTTACGAGCAAGACCTTGCGGACGAAGAAGTACTTTATATTAATGGATTTGTGCACATATGGGTTGGCGTGCTGTTCATGTGGTAATATAATATTACAACCTACGGACATACCCTGGTTCTCGAATGCGCCTTTATTGGCGGCTTCCATGATACCGGGACCGCCGCCTGTCATTGTGGTCATTCCCATTCCGGCGATACGTTTACCAAATTCTACGGCAGCTTCATAATAGGCATGGCCTGGTTTAAAGCGGGCAGATCCAAAAACGGTGATACAGGGGCCAACGAAATGCAGTGTACGGAAACCTTTCAGAAAGCCAGTAAAAACCTCCCAGGCGAAGACCAGTTCATTCATTCGTGGCTTAGGGCCTTCGAGGTAAGCATTATCAGCATCAGCAGGTATAATTCTCTCCGGAGCTTTATTCATATTACGATCTTATAATTTATGCCAGTCATGCAAGTTATGTATAACTGATGTATTACATTGCAGCAATAATTCATTTTAACATGCGCATCATTTCCTATAACGTCAATGGCATACGCAGTGCTATTACCAAGGGTTTTATCGATTGGCTCAAGACCGATCCGGCAGACATCATCTGTTTACAGGAGACCAAGGCGCATAAGGACAATGTAGATTATGCTGCGATAGAGGCTTTGGGGTATAGTACTTACTGGTTTTCGGCGGAGAAGAAAGGATATAGCGGTGTGGCGGTTTTTACACGTATACATCCTGACAATACTTATTTCGGCAATGGCATTATGCAAAGCGATGCCGAGGGGCGTGTGATACGTCTTGATTTTGGTGATATCAGTGTTGTAAATGCTTATTTTCCTTCGGGAACAAGCGGCGATTTACGCCAGACCTATAAATACCAGTGGCTTGATGAGTTTTATGCATACCTGCAGGTATTGCGTGAGACGCGTCCGAACCTGGTGGTATGCGGCGATTACAATATTGCGCATAAGGAGATAGACATTCATGATCCTAAGGGCAATAAAAATTCTTCGGGATTTTTGCCTGAAGAAAGGGCCTGGATGGACAAGTTTTTGCAGCATGGGTTTATAGATACGTTGCGGGTATTCAGGCCGGAGCCGCACCAGTACAGCTGGTGGAGCATGCGTTTTCCGACGGTGCGATTGCAGAACAAGGGCTGGCGTATAGATTATATTACCGTTACCGAGCCTTTACGGGAGCGGCTTGCCGATGCGTGTATCTATCCTGATGTAAAGCACAGTGATCATTGTCCGATATATCTTGAAATAAAATAATGAGCCTATGTATATCTATAACATCACAACGAAAGTAGACTGGAGCATTCATGAGGAGTGGCGGGCCTGGATGGAAGAGACGCATATGCCTGCGGTGCTTGGTACGGGTTGTTTTGACAAGCATCAGTTTGTGCGTGTGCTGGACATTGATGAGACGGAGGGGCCTACTTATGCGATCCAGTATTATACGTCGACGATGGCGCGGTATAATCATTATATCAATGCGCATGCGCCTGTATTACGGGAGGCTACCCATGTAAAATGGGGGGAGCGGGTGATCTCGTTCCGCAGTCTGATGGAAATTGTTGATTAGCGCGTGCGGGGCTGAGGGGTAAAAACAGGCGTAGTTCAGCTGTTCGGGGTCATTTCCCTGTAATGCAGATGGGAACTGCATTTTAGCGAAAAAGCCGACAATCGCACTCCTGAATTAAGGGAAGGGTAAGTGTGTCAAAGCTTGCTAATATTGAGGTTCAGCCATTTTGTCGGGGGAATGATCATTTAAAAAAAATTTTGCTGGTTGATAAAAGCGAATAAATTTGTTTCACTTAATCACTAAGAAAAAAATCATATTATGAACAAAGCTGAATTGGTTGCTAAAATCGCCGAAGACGCAGGCACCACTAAAACCCAGGCAAATGCGGCTATTGATTCTTTTATAGAAGCCGTAACAAAGACCCTGAAAGGCGGTGGAAAGGTTACCCTGGTAGGTTTTGGTACTTTCTCTGTGTCGAAACGAGCAGCCCGTACAGGTCGCAATCCTCAAACAGGCGCCGTTATCAAGATCAAGGCGAAAAAAGTAGCCCGCTTCAAAGCTGGTAAAGAGCTGTCGGCCAAATTATAAGAAGGGATTGAAATATCACTCCGGATGGCGTGTTCTCACCGAACGCGCCATTTTTTTGTGCGTATGTGCCGGGGGCATTGGCGGGCAGTTTATGGGGTGGTATTCCGCCATCTATTTTTAATCTTTGCAGTTCGGGGATTTTCGCGAAATTCGCAGTCCTAATATTAATTTCAAAACCAGTTTAAAAATCCTAATCATGGGTAGAGGTGACAAAAAATCTAAAAAAGGCAAAATTTTCAAGGGTTCTTTTGGCAAAAGCCGTCCTGCAAGGCCTGCTGCTGCTAAAAAAGCTGAAGAAAAGAAAGCATAATAGTTATGACTTACTTTTAAAATATAGAATGCCTGATACCGAGCATTTGCGTAAGGTATCAGGCATTTGTATTATTGGCATGCATCGGTTGCGTATGTTACTGATGTATCTTATTCAGCAGCCTGTGAAATCAACTCATTAAAAAACGCCGGCAATCTATAGATTGATCCAGCGTTTTTTTTCAATTGGGAGTTAAGGCCTGCGCTGTTCAGATTCCGAATAATAACAGGCAGGCGGGGTGCTGTAAGTTGGTATGGAATACTAAGGCGCCAACCTTTCGATCTTCCAGTTATTATTTTGACGCGTGTATTTGATCCTGTCGTGCAGGCGGCTGCTTCTACCCTGCCAGAATTCAACCGTTTCGGGCTTAATAAGGTATCCTCCCCAGAATTCGGGGCGAGGAATAGGTTTGCCTGCGAACTCGGCTTTAACGGCTTCTATTTTTTGATCCAGGATGGTTCTGTCGGCTATCACATGGCTCTGTGGGGAAGCCCAGGCACCGATGCGGCTACCTTCGGGGCGGGAATTAAAGTATTCGTCGTTATCGGCGGCGGAGATCTTTTCGACGGTACCGAAGACCCTTACCTGGCGTTGTAATTCTTTCCAGAAGAAGATCATGGAAGCTTTGGGGTTCTCTGCGAGTTCCTGTGCTTTCACGCTGTTATAGTTGGTAAAAAACACGAAGCCTTTTTTATCGTAACTCTTCAGGAGGATGATACGTGCATCGGGGATACCGTCTTTTGTAGCGGTGGCAACGGTTGTAACGTTGGCTTCTTCGATCTCACTATCGATGGCTTCGTTCCACCAGGTGGTGAACTGGTCGATGGCATCGGGAGCGATAACAGACTCATCAAGCGTTTTCAGACTATAGTCGGTGCGGATATCAGCAATGGCTCTTTGGATAGACATAGTAACAGCAATTTTTCTGCATCAAAGGTATCGTACTTGTAAGGGGGCACAAAAAAATCCCGCCGGGAAGGCGGGATTTATGATAAGAATCATATTTTGCTTAGCTTACCAAGGTGCCGACATTACTCAATCCTTCTACTACTTTCAGCAGGTTGCCGGGTTTGTTCATATCGAAGACGATGATGGGGAGTTTGTTTTCCATACAAAGTGTGAAGGCTGTCATATCCATCACTTTCAATCCTTTGCTGATACATTCCTGGAAGCTGATGCTTTCGTAGCGAGTTGCGTTGGGATCTTTTTCGGGGTCGGCGGTATAGATGCCATCTACGCGCGTTCCTTTGAGGATAACGTCGGCTCCTATTTCGATAGCGCGCAGTGAGCCAGCGGTATCTGTAGTAAAGTAAGGGTTACCTGTACCTGCGCCAAAGATGACCACGCGGCCTTTTTCGAGGTGGCGGATCGCCCTGCGGCGTACGTATGGTTCGGCAATCTGTTCCATTTTAATAGCGCTTTGCAGGCGGGTGTACACGCCAATTTTTTCGAGCATTGCCTGCATAGCCATTCCATTGATCATAGTGGCGAGCATGCCCATATAATCGCCATGCGCCCTTTCGATACCGCTGTCATGTTCATTCATTCCACGGTAGATATTACCGCCTCCGATCACGATGGCAACCTGAACACCCAGGTCGGTGATTGCTTTAATGTCGTTTGCATACTGTTCGATAACACGGGGATCAAATGGATCGAAACCATTGTTGGATCCGCCCACGAGAGCCTCTCCTGATAATTTCAGAAGGATACGTTTGTATTTAGGAAGCATGAATATGGATTGAGTATGTAAAGAAGTTTTCGCGTGCAAATAACCTGAATTTTTAACCAAATGCCAAATCATACCTTTTGCAAACAGCTGCTGTGACGGCTGTTGTGGTTATATTTCATTGCTGTTGCCGGCATGCGGGGCGTTGCGTTCTCCTGCTGCCGTGGTATACCTGAGATGCAGTACCCATGGGCATTACAGGCTGTTGCCGGCTTACATAATATACTCATTATTAATGGGCTTTACGGGTTGTGGAATTTCCTCTTCACCGAGCATCTCGAGCAAATTAATTTCTATGGTCCTGCAGATCTGGTTGAGCGAGATACTTGTGGTTAGCGTGCTGAAGGGGTTGATGAGGGTGATACCGTTATAATGGGTAATATGGAATACAAAGCCAACAACGGCGCCCATGAGAATGGACCAGGCGCCGATCTCGTGGGCGCAGACTATGGTGAAAAGGATGGTGAAGAGCCATATGAATACGCGGGTAAAAAAGATATAGATGGTTGGGAAGACGGTATTTTTAATACGTTCTGCCTGTCCCATAGAGTCGGTAAAGTTTACGAGCATCTGGTTGAGTTCGAGGAAGCGGAAGCCATCGATAGCGTTCTGTTCGGAGAGCTGTTGGAGGCTTTGCGACTGCAAGACCAGGATGGCATTATGGACGTTAGAATGTGCAATCACCTTTTCGTGTTCTTCGGGGGAAAGGAATTTGCGGAAGGTATTGTCGTTCTGAGGGCGTAAAGCTGATTTGAGGGCGTAGATAAATGCGAGGTGGCGGCAGATCATTATTTTCTGAGTTGTTTTAACGTCGTGGTTCCCGTCGCCGGCATTCACATAACTCAGGACATTGCGTGCCCAGCTGCGGGAGTCGTTGACGAGGGCTCCCCAAATTTTCCGTGCTTCCCACCAGCGGTCGTATGCCTGGTTGTTGTTGAAGCCTATGAAAAAGGCTATGGCCGAGCCGAGGACCGTAGGGACGATGGCGGGCAGCACAAAATGCTTTACAAGCAGGTGTTTATCAATAAAGTATGCGGCTACGCAGGAGAGCGTTATCACCAGGTCGGTTTTCCAGGTGTATTGTACGATCCTGCTAAGCCTGAAGTTGGTAGAGATCATCATAGTGGTAAGAATAAATGTTCCGATGCGGGGAACGCTGATCTTTATTTTAAGAATCGTGCCGAAAATTCAAAGACCGTTGGGGAAAACGTTGTGTTCGTGCCTATCTTCATAGTCTAATTGGGCTGAGATGAATGGCATCGTTGCAAATACCGACAGGCTGGAACAGTTGCTCAAAGATCATTTTGGATTTACGTCCTTCCGGCATAACCAGCAGGCTATTATTGAAAATGTGCTGGCGGGCAAAGATTCGATGGTATTGATGCCGACGGGTGGCGGCAAATCGATCTGTTACCAGTTGCCGGCGTTGGCTATGGATGGGCTGGCCATCGTAGTATCTCCGCTTATTGCGCTGATGAAGGACCAGGTGGATGCGTTGCATCTGAATGGTATTGAAGCGGCCTTTTTGAATTCCACTTTATCGCTGAATGAGCAGCAGCTTATTTTACAGCGTTTGCCTTCGCAGCATTCGCCTGCGCGGGAAGACCATCTGAAGTTATTATATATTTCGCCGGAGCGACTTTTGGGTGAGCGGAATTTCCTTCATTACCTGAAGGAAAACACGCGGGTATGTTTGTTTGCGATAGATGAGGCGCATTGTATCAGTTCATGGGGTCATGATTTCAGGCCGGAATATCTTTTACTGGGTGAGCTGAAAAAGCAGTTTCCTTCTGTTCCGGTGGTTGCGTTAACTGCGACAGCGGACAAGCGCACCAAGGAAGACATTATAGACAAGCTTGGTTTCAGCCATTATACATCGTTTGAGAATTCGTTCAACCGGCCTAACATTTCTTATTATATCAAGCCGCGCAAGCATTATTTCGAGCAGTTATGTGCCTACCTGAAGACACATGATAAAGATGCGGGTATTATATATTGTTTGTCGCGCGCGAATACGGAGGATCTTGCTGCGAAGTTACAGGCGAGAGGATTTCAGGCAGAGGCTTACCATGCCGGCCTTGAGAAGCGTGTGCGTGACCAGCGGCAGGAGCAGTTTCTGAGGGATGAGATTCGTATTATAGTGGCTACGATTGCTTTTGGAATGGGCATCAACAAGAGCAATGTGCGTTATGTGATACATACCGATATGCCTAAGAACCTGGAGGGGTATTACCAGGAGACGGGACGTGCGGGGCGCGATGGGCTGGCGAGTGAGGCTATTCTTTATTACAGCGCTGCCGATTTGTTCAAGCTGCGGAATTTTGCCAAGGTGGAGGACAACGAAGAGCAGTCGGCCATACTGTTGCAGAAGCTGCGTAAGATGGCCGACTACTGTGAGCTGCGCACGTGCCGGCGGAAGTTCCTGCTGAACTATTTTGGGGAAGCGGCGGGCAATGAATGCGGCAGCTGCGATGTTTGCCTGACCGATGCTGTTAAAACCGATATGACGATAGCGGCCCAAAAGGCGCTAAGCGCTGTAAGCCGTTTACAGGAACGTTTTGGAATGAACTACGTCATAGATTTCCTACGAGGCAGCAGTACTGTTAAACCTTTTCATCAATCGCTCAAGACCTGGGGTGCGGGTAAAGAGTTTTCGAAAGACCAGTGGCGTTCGTTCCTAAGGGAGCTGATACACCTGGGGCACCTGCAGCAATCGGAGGGGGAATACCCGCTGTTGCAGCTTACTGAAAGCAGCTGGCAGATACTGCGGGGCGCTCAAACGGTGCTACTCACTACCATTTCTGAAGAAAAGAAAGTTTCCAAAGAAAGAGGCGCCGGCATTTCTTACACTACTGTGATAGATGAAGAGACCGGGGTAACCGTTAGTATACCGATGGAAGGGGATGCCCCTCAGCCTGAGAATGACCTGTTCGAGGAGCTTAAGCTGCTGCGCAAGAAAATAGCGGTTAAGGAAAATGTTCCTCCCTACATTGTATTTTCTGACGCTACCTTAACCGAGCTGGCGACCTATTTACCTATTACTTCGAGTGATATTGCGAAGATCAGCGGCTTCGGTGCTATTAAGCTGGCTAAATACGGCGAGGCTTTCCTGGACGCGGTTCAGAATTATTGTATCCGTCATCAACTAAAGACGCGGATAGAATGGAAGGCTGAGAAGAGAAAGCGTTAATCGATCCGCTTCCAGACTTCGTTGTAGTTGTTATTGATGCCTGTAGTGTAAAGGAAGTTGCCGTTGATCTTGAATTTATACAGGTAGGGTTCTTCTCTAAGATTATGTTTGTAACCTGTTCCTGCTGTGCGAAGGCTCTCTGAATAAGTACCTTTTTGTGTGTCGACGGTAAGCGTGCCAAAGAATGCGGCGTACATGGTGTTATCTTTCACCTGGATATCGGTTACCATAAAATGGCCGGGCGTAATTATTTTATATCGTATTTGGCCTGGCACGTTGCCATAGGCAGTATCGGGGAAGCCATTTTTGAAAAGCTGCCAGGTACCTACCAATGTGGCATCGGGCGTTGCGGCTTTTTTGGTGCTGAAGCAGGCGGAGAAGACCACTACAAAAATGACGAGAACGGCTGAGGAAAGGATGGTTAATTTTTTCATTGCATTTGTTTTGAGATTAAATAAATCGAGAACGTAAAAGGAGAGCTTCCGGAATGTGGTTTTATTGCCTGGCTGAACGTTGCTGGGCGTGGTATCGGCGCCGATTTCCACTTCCTGCTGTTCTGTTTTGGGAATGTCCTGGCCCAGCTCATTTAATATGAGCCTGATAGTGTAGCTTCTTGGGGTCACCTCTCCGGCTTCGATGCGTTGAAGTGTGCGCACGTTCAGGTGGCATTTTTCAACCAGTTCTTCCTGGGTTAATCCTTTTGCTTTTCTAAGTCTGGCTATTTTTTGACCAAGGCCGGGTTGTTGCTCGTCCATACGTTCCTTTATGCAATGATAGAAGAAGGCAACAAATGTAACATAAATCGGGCAGGTACTTTTGGCCGTCTTTTACCCGGCATTGTATGCCGGTGTGCCGTTTGCCTGTTGTATTGAACTAATATGTTGGTTATTAGCAGGTAAGAATGATATCATCCCGGGGATATTTTCGTATTGCGGGTTGGGTTTCAGGGATTACCGGGTATGCTGTGGTATGGCAATAAAAAAGCCGTCTCAATGATGACTGAGACGGCTTTTATTATTTGGGGCTTTGGGGGATTACCCTAAAGCAACGCGTTTGAATTCGATCACTTTGAGATCAGCGGCTACTGATTTCAGGTATTCGCCAACACTTTTGCCAGCGTCTTTTACGAAAGGCTGAGCGATGAGTGTTTGTTCTTTGAAGAAGGCGTTAAGTTTACCGTCAGCGATCTTAGCGATCATTTCTGCTGGTTTACCGGCCATTTTAGGATCCTGCTGAATTTGTTCAGTAACGATAGACCTTTCGCGTTCTACGGTTTCAGGAGAAACGCTTTCGGGATCCACTGCTACAGGGTTCATAGCTGCGATTTGCATTGCTACGTCTTTACCAGCTTCAGCGGCTTCTTTGTTGAGTGCAACGAGAACGCCCATGCGGTTTGCGCCGTGGATATAAGAAGCAACGAAAGGCGCTTCCACTCTTTCGAATTTGCTTATACCTATTTTTTCGCCGATAGCTGCGAGTTTATCGTTGATGAGGTCGGAAACCTTAGCACCGTTGATAGCAACTTCGTTCAGTTCTTCAGCGCTTTTCACGTCGTTAGCGATTGCTGCGTCGGCAATGCTTTGAGCGAAGGCTACGAATTCAGCATTTTTGGAAACGAAGTCAGTTTCGCAAGAGATGCAGAGAACGATACCTGTTTTGTTGTCGGCAGTTGTTTTAGCTAAAACAACACCTTCTTTCGCTTCACGGTCGCTACGTTTAGCAGCAACTTTCTGGCCTTGCTTACGTAACCAGTCGATAGCAGCTTCGAAATCGCCGTTCGTTTCAGTTAATGCTTTACGGCAATCCATCATACCAGCGCCTGTAGCCTGGCGTAATTTGTTAATATCTGCGGCTGTAATTGTTGCGGAAGACATAATGCTTTCTATATTTTACATGTTGAAGGATGAATGCGGGAGAGTTCTATGCATTCGGGGCATCAACATAAACTGTTTTTTGGTATAAAGAGGCAAGTTGAATGTTAAATGAAGATGATGTTATTCAGCGTTCATTTAACATTCAACTATTATATGCGATTAGCGAGGGCCGCCAGTGCCTGGTGTACCTGGTCTGCGGCTAGCGCCACCTGGAACACGGCGTTTAGGTTGCTGACCGCCGCGAACTTTACCACCGCGTGCTGCTTCGGCTTCAGCTTCGGCCTGGATGCGTGCTGCTTTCTTTTCGTTTTCGTTATCCACTTCTTCTACGTCTTCTTCTTTCGCAGCCTGGCGTTCGGCGAGGCCTTCGGCGATAGCGGCAACGACGTAGTTGGTGATGATAGCGATAGATTTAGTAGCGTCGTCGTTTGCAGGGATTGCGTAGTCTACTTTGTTAGGATCGCAGTTTGTGTCGACCATACCGAAAGTAGTGATACCAAGACGTTTAGCTTCGGCGAGTGCGATGTGTTCGTGCCCGATATCGACGAGGAATAAAGCTGCGGGGAGGCGACCGAGTTGTGCGATACCACCTAGTACTTTTTCCATTTTGTCTTTATCGCGGCTTAAAGTAAGACGTTCTTTTTTAGTCAGGCTTTCAGCGCTACCGTCGGCGAGCATTTTTTCGATGCTCTGCATTTTTTTAACGGATTTGCGAACAGTGTTGAAGTTTGTTAACATACCGCCCAACCAGCGTTCTGTAGCGAAAGGCATGTTTACACGTTTAGCGCATTCGCTAACGATTTCTTTTGCCTGTTTTTTAGTGGCTACGAACATGATTTTTTTACCGCTTTTAGCAATTTGCTTGAGAGCAGCTGCAGTTTCCTGCAGGTGGTCGACGGTTTTGTTGAGGTCGATGATATGAATACCTTTCTTCTCGGCGAAGATGTAAGGCAACATTTTAGGATTCCACTTCTTACGCAGGTGTCCAAAGTGTACACCGGCTTCGAGTAATTGTTGTTGTAATGAAGTGTTATTTTCCATTGTCAAATTATGATTGAAATATTTTGAATAATTGTTTAAGCTGCTGTTGCAACCCATACAGGAAACGGATTAACGTTTGCTGAACTGGTAGCTGCGACGCGCTTTTTTGTGACCGAACTTTTTACGTTCCACACCACGGGGATCGCGTTTCAGGTGACCTGCCGCTTTAAGGACGGGGCGGAATTCAGGGTTTACTTCAATCAGAACGCGGGCAATACCCAGTTTAGCTGCTTCAGCCTGGCCTTTCAAGCCACCTCCAGTTGCGTTGATCTTAACATCGAATTTATCGATAGATTCAACGGTTTTGAGGGGAGCTTCTACCTGATTTTGCAGGTAAACCAGCGGAAAATATTCTTTATAGTCTTTATTGTTGACAGTGATCTTGCCTTCACCTTTAGAGATGAAGATGCGTGTTACGGCTTCTTTACGGCGACCAACTGCATTTTTTTGTTTTTCCATTTATTTCAACTTTATCGGCGCGGGCATTACTGCTTAGCCTTTACGGTTTTGAGAATTAGAATTTTAACTCCTTAGGTTGTTGTGCGGTGTGCGGATGCTGATCACCTGCATAAACGAACAGTTTCTTGATCATTTTGCGACCCAGACGGTTTTTAGGCAACATACCTTTTACGGCACGTTCGATGATTGCATCGGGACGACGTTTGATGAGGTCCTTAGCAGCTTCTTCTTTTTTACCACCTGGATAACCAGAGAAGTTAATGTATGTTTTGTCCTCAAATTTGTTACCGCTGAAAACTACTTTATCAGCGTTAATGAAGATCACGTAATCTCCCGCGTCGAAATGCGGTGTGTAAGAAGCTTTGTGCTTACCGCGAAGAACAGAAGCGATTCTTGAACACACGCGTCCTACGGTTTGATTAGTACCGTCCACAACGTACCAATTGCGTTGTACGGTAGCCGCATTTGCATGCTTGGTTGTGAAATGAAGTTTGCTCATTTTGTTATTCTTTTTAAAGTGAAACGCCTTTTTGAGGCGCCCGGCGCTATCCCACCGGTAGTAAATCCCCTGAAAATTTCAGGAGTGCAAAGGTAGGCGTGTATTTTCTAAAAATCCTATTTTTTGAGCAGTAATTTTACGTGCATGTTTCGTAAGTTGCTGATTTTCAATAAAAAATTTGCATCTATTTTTTACTTGTGTTGTAAAAGCCTTTAAAAAAGCGGGTTTGGGAGTGTTTAGAGGGCTGTAAGTGGTGCTCTGTATTGATTAGAAAGGGTTGGGAGTTTTGAATTACCGGGGGTGGGTTACGGGGTTTTGGAGGGAGTTTGTTTGGGAGCAATGGTTTGGGAGCGGCTTTAAGGCGGCTTTAAGACGGCTTAAGAGCGGCTTTGGGGTGGGCAGGAAAGGGAGCCGTTTTACAACAGTAAAATAATTGAGTGTTTCCACTCATGGAATGGGATGCTACTGGTTATCAGGCGTTATGGGAGGTGCGCTTTAACAACTCTTTAGAACAGCCCTTTGCTTTACGTGAAGGAATTGTTACGTGTGATGCCCTACCTTAGCGGCTCTTTAAAACTGAGTACATGTTTATGAATAAAAAGTATTTACTACTGCTGGCGCTGGTGCCTATGAGTAGCGGGATATGGGCGCAGGACAACCTGGTAAACTCATTGAACGCTAATAAGAGCGATGCTTCGAAAGAGAAATTCAATTTTACCACAGTTATCAACATAGAAAGGACGTCGGTAAAAAACCAGGGCAGCAGCGGAACGTGCTGGAGCTATTCGGGGAATTCCTTCCTGGAATCGGAAATGATAAAAGCGGGTAAACAACCTGTTGACATCGCGGAAATATATACTGCGCGTTGCGTGTATATTGAAAAAGCGAAAAACTATGTACGTATGCATGGCTCCCTGAACTGGGGCGACGGCGGAGAGTTACATGATGTTGTTAATATCTATGGCCAGTATGGTGCTTTACCCCAGTCTGTTTACTCCGGTTTAAACTATGGAACCAGCGTCAACAAGTTTGCAGAGATGCAGGATGTACTGAAAGGTATGCTTGACGGTGTCATCAAAAATGCGAACGGCAAGTTAACAGCCAACTGGCTGCCTGCTTTCACGGCAGTGCTGGACAGTTACCTGGGTAAAGTTCCTGAGCAATTCCAGTACAACGGTAAAACTTATACTCCGCAATCTTTTGCAAAAGAGGTAATAGGTCTTAAGGCTTCCGATTATGTTGAGCTGACCTCTTTACAGGATAAACCTTTCTACCAGAAAGTATTTCTTCCTGTTCCTGACAACTGGAGCTTCGACTATGCATACAATGTACAGATGACCGAGTTAACCGACCTGATAGATAACGCTTTGAAGAGCGGTTACAGTGTAGGCTGGGCAACCGATGTAAGTGAAAAATACTTCAGTTGGGCCAATGGTGTTGCTTATGTTCCTGAAAAAGAATTTGAAGCAATGACGTCTATCGAGAAAGCCAATATTTTCAATGGACCTAAGCCTGAAAGAGTTATTACTCCTGAGGCGCGCCAGGAAGCTTTTGACAACTATACGACACAGGATGATCATGGTATGCAGATCGTAGGTCTTGCGAAGGATCAGAATGGCCGTGAGTACTATATTGTAAAGAACTCCTGGGGTGAATCGAACGACTACAAAGGTTACCTGTATGTGACCAAGGCTTTTGTTCAGTATAAATCAACTGCTATCCTTCTGAATAAGAATGCGATAACGAAAGATTTTCGCGGGAAGCTTGGGATCTAAAGATAGAAGGCAGCGGGTCAGGAATTGAGGGAGAGCGCTTTTTAAGGATCCAGGAAACAGACAGATCTTATATTGATCCCGGTCGTTTTGTGCGGCCGGGATTTTTTATTTGGGAGAGTCATCTCTTCCTATATTAGCATTATGAACGCCAATATCGCCAAGGAGCCTATTTTCCGGCCTTTTGTTCTATCGGGTGGCGGCGCCCGTGGTTATGCGCATCTTGGGGTGCTGAAAGCATTTGAAGAATGCCGAATTTTCCCGGAGGTTATTTCTGCAACGAGTTCAGGATCTATTGTTGCAGTTTTTATCTGTGACGGTTATACTCCTGATGAAGTGCTTGAACTGGTAAGACATACGCGTATAGGCGTATCGATGCAATGGAAAAATATGAGCTCGGGGTTTTTATCGCTGAAAACTGTAGAAATGGCGATGAAGCAGCATTTGAGACATACTACGTTTGAAGAATTGAAGATTCCGCTTCATGTTACTGCCACCAATTTTATTACGGGGCAACAAACCATCTTTAACAAGGGGCCTCTTATTCCTGCTATTCTTGCGGCGTCGAGCATTCCACTTTTATTCCAGGCAGTGGAGATTGACGGCATTCCTTATGTTGACGGCGGGCTGTCGGGTAATTTGCCTGCCACACCGTTGGTGCCGGCGTATGAAAACATCATAGGCGTTCATGTAAATCCACTTAAACCTTATAAGCCTGACAACAGTCTGCGTGCCAATATAGAGCGCACGCTGCTGATGGCGATACGGGAGCAGATCAGCTTTACGCGGCAGTTATGCAGCCGGTTTATTGAACCTGAAGATCTGAGCCAGTATGGCATTTTTGATTTCAAACATTTTGAGGCCATTTACCAGATAGGATTAGACTATACAAGGAAGCTATTAAGGGAGCATCCTGAACAAGCGATATAAGATCTCTGCTTTCCACAGCCGATACCGGCATTGCATTTCCCCTGCATTGGGACCGGTTTGTTACTGCGGAAAACAGAGATGTGCCGGTATGATGGCTTTTTTGCACTTTACCGGTTTGCCTTTGTGAGCGGCAGATACAGTTTCCGCCTTGTTACGGCGCCTGGAATTTTCCTTTGTTACTTAGTTTGATGTAAGTATAGTCGTACGTGGGTTTAGAATTTACGCAGGACGCAAAAAGGATGACGGCAGCCGCGAGGGCTGCATGTTTTTTAACGGCGGACATTGGATTTTAATTTTCGTAAAAATATTCTGCGGCGGTTGCTTTGTAAATAGCTATTAAAGGGTATTTATAACGTAGATGGCAGAACTACGAAGTTTGAACGTTATCTTGCAAAAAATTAATTTTTCTATGCTGGCACATCATGTATTATTCTGGCTGAAAGCGGATATAACAGAAGCGCAAAAAGCGGCGTTCCGTGAAAGTCTTGAAGGACTTAAAAAAGTTGAGACGGTAAAGACATTTCATGTAGGTGAACCGTCCAGTATCAGTCGCGCGGTGGTAGATACTACTTATACATTTTCGCTGGTGATTTTCTTTGAAGATATGGCTGGTCATGATGTGTACCAGGTGCATCCCTTACACAAGGCTTTCCTGGAGGAGTTCCGCGTATTCTTTGAGAAAGTGGTGATCTACGATTCTATTTAGTGCTCACAGGTTGTGTGTGTGTTTTAACGGGTTGTTCATTTCTTCCGTTTTGATTGTACCTGTATGTTGGTATTTATGGCGGTTAGCTGGTGAATGAAGGATTCTTTGTCGTTGGGAGAGATCATCACTGTATCGTATTTGTTATAGAGGATTTCGAGGCGATCGAAGGACGCGGCGGGTGAGCTAAGCGGGTTGTTTGTTTCTTTTATCTTCCTGATGGAATCGATTTTAACGATCTGCTTCCAGAATGCCCATGTGATGGTTAGATTACCGTCGTCAATGACATAGCGGATGGTAAAAGTGCAATAGGCGGAAAATGCCGCGCCCAGCAGCATCAGGGGCACCATGACCCAAACACGTTGTATTATCATGAGTGCAATTACCCCGCACCAGGCTGTAAATACCGGAATCCAAAGGCCCAGACTAATCTTAGATGTGTAACGGGTTGTCATAATAATCAATGTTTAATGGTCGTGTTATTAAAGATATATATATTTCCAATTAAAGAAAAGGCTCATGCGTAATTCTTGTTTATGGATTATTTTATTCTTTTCGTTCACAACGGTTTGTGCACAGGAAAGAAAATATACAATGGCTGAAGCCACTAATGGCTTACGTCAGAACCTCGCTCCTTCGCGGCTTATGCAGCTGGAATGGATACCTGGCGAACAGGCGTATTCGCAGCTGACTGTTACTGCCGAGAAAAAATTCGTGTGGGAGAAAACCTTGTTGCCTTCCGGCAAAAAGCAGCTTTTGTTCCGTGTCAGTAATATGAGCTGGCAGCTGTTTCATGATTCTACACTCCGGTGGATGCCTGTTTTTCACTGGTTGTCACCGACAGAAGCCTGGTTTAGCAGGGACAGCAATTATTACCGTTGTTCGTTCGCTGCCGATGGCAGCGTAAACTACAGCCTGTGGTTTCATTTACCTGCGGCTGCGGAAAATGTATTTATACATGAGAAGAGCCGTCATGCTGCTTATACTATCGACAATAACCTGTATTTGCGGAACAGCAATGGCAATACTGTTAAGATTACGAATGATACGGCAGCGGGTATTGTAAATGGTCAGAGTGTACACCGTGAAGAGTTTGGGATAGATCATGGGATCTTCTTCTCTCCCGATGGGACCAAGGTTGCTTTTTACAGGATGGATCAGCAGATGGTGAGCGATTATCCTATTCCTGACTGGAGCGTTACTCCGGCCCAGGTAAAGCAGATCAAATATCCCATGGCGGGCAGGACTTCGCACCAGGTGACGCTGGGTGTTTATGATATTGCTGCCGGCAGCACCCGCTTTATGCAAACGGGAACACCTGCCGACCAGTATCTTACTGCTGTAAGCTGGGCTCCGGATGGGCAGCAGGTATATATTGCCTTGTTAAACCGTGCACAGAATCATGTTTGGTTCAATCAATACCAGGCGTCTACCGGCAGCCTGGTTAAGACTTTATTTGAAGAAACGCATCCACGTTATATTCAGCCAAGGCATAGTATCAGTTTTCTTCCATGGAATAAAGACCAGTTCATCTGGTGGAGTGAACGTGACGGCTACCAGCACCTTTATCTCTACAATACCGGCGGGCAGCTGGTACAGCAGCTTACCAAAGGCAACTGGATGGTAAATGAACTTACCGGGTTTCGTGAGAAGACACGTGAGATCATTTATACTTCAACCGAAGCCAGTGCGCTGGAGAAGCAGGTTTATATCGCCAGTATCGATGGTAAAAAGAAAGAACGTTTGACCACTGTTGCCGGGTGGCATGATGCGACCATCAGCACAAACGGTTTATTCCTGTTAGACAAGTATAGTTCAGAGACTGTTCCCTATGTTGTCCGGGTTTCGGAGATCAAGGGAAAATATGATCAGCAGCTACACTCTTCGCCTGATCCGCTGAAAGATTTTGACAGGCCTGTGATACGTCCTGTGCAGTTAAAGGCTGCGGATGACAGTACCATCCTTTATGGCAAGCTGATATTACCAACCCATTTCGACAGTACGCGTAAATATCCTGTTATTGTTTACCTGTATAATGGTCCTAATGTACAGCTGATCCGCAATTCATTTCCTGCCAGCGGCAACCTCTGGTATGAGTATATGGCACAGCAGGGATTCATTGTATTTACGATGGATGGCCGTGGCAGCTCGAACCGCGGGCTCGCGTTTGAGCAGGCTACTTTCCGTCAGCTGGGGACTGTTGAAATGGAAGACCAGCTGAAGGGGGTTGACTATCTGAAGGCACTTCCTTATGTAGATGCACAGCGTATGGGGGTTCATGGATGGAGCTTTGGCGGATTTATGACCACCTCTCTTATGCTGCGTCATCCCGATGTATTTAAAGTTGGTGTAGCGGGTGGTCCTGTTATCGACTGGCGTATGTATGAGGTTATGTATACGGAGCGTTATATGGATACTCCTGAAGAAAATCCCGAAGGGTATGCAGCTTCGAACCTGCTTACAAAAACGAAGAATTTAAAGGGTAAATTACTGATGATACATGGCACCAATGATGATGTTGTTGTATGGCAGCATAGCATTGATTTTCTGAAAGCCTGTGTTGATAATGGAACTCAGATCGATTATTTTGTTTATCCTGGTCATTTGCATAATGTGCTGGGTAAGGACAGGGTGCATTTGATGCAGAAGATCACTGATTATTTTAAGGAGAAGCTTTAGGATGTGTATGCGGGTGACTGCATAAGATAGCCAGGCATATTATACATAAGGGGTCGTATCATAATTTGATACGGCCCCTTATTTTATGCTTTTCTGTAAGGTGAAGCGACCTCCTCACTATCTGTCTGAACCACCCCTTTTTTTGTCTTAAATCCCCCTTTTGGGGGCTTTATATTAGATGTACATTTGGTTATCCGAATAAACATTAAATACCCGGGCGGCTTTTAGCAGCCCTTATTACAACATTTTAAACTGTAATAGTTATGAGAATTGCTGTCATTATCATCAGGATACTTATGGGACTGATGTTCCTTTTTTCTTCTGTAGTTGTATTATTCAAACTTGTTCCTATGCCCGCATTAAGCGGTGATGTAAAAACTTTTATGGACGGGCTTATGGTATCGCGCTACCTGTTTCCGCTTATAAAGATCACTGAGCTGGTATGCGCCATTGCTTTCCTGGTTGGCAGGTTTGTTCCGCTGGCTAACGTGGTTTTATTTCCGGTAACGCTAAACATTGTTCTGTATCACGCATTTGTATTGCCTGACGGATTATTGGTGGCAATACTTTTATTGGTGGGTCATCTTGTGCTGGCTTATGCTTACCGCGACCGATATAGCGCTATGCTTTCTGCAAATAGTAAAGTATTGTAGTTGTTGCAAAGCGCCATGCGTATTTCGTGATGGCATATTTATGGCGCTGATTTATACATGATAGGGTTATTATATCAATCAAAAGAATTATCATATGGATCAGATACTTGTTGCAAAAGCCAAAATCCAGGTACAAAAACCGGCAGCCGAAGTTTTTGATGCTATTACAGATCCGGATAAGATGAGCCAGTATTTTATCAGCAAAGGGTCTGGCCGTTTAGATGCAGGTAAAACTGTGGAGTGGACTTTCCCTGAATTTCCGGATTCATTTCCTGTACGCGTGGGTAATATAGAGCAGGATAAATATATCTCGTTTCACTGGGATAACGGGACCAGGGAGATGCTCGTTGAAATGACATTGACCGAAGCCAGCAATAACTCTACGATAATAGCTATCACGGAAAAGGATGCTCCTATCGATGACGTGGGTTTAAAGTGGGTAATCAGTAATACTGAAGGGTGGACTAATTTCCTGGCCTGCCTTAAAGCATGGATGGAGTATGGGATTCATTTAAGGAAAGGAGCATTTGATTTTCTTTCAGCAAAGGGGTAGTCTATATTATGTAATATGCCAGGACTATGATAACCAGTATAGTACATAATATGAGTATTGCCGACGAATCGCGGGCGTAATGCTTTCGTCTCCAAATAGCCAATGTAAGCAGCGCAGGGGCTGTGAAGAAAAGAACAAACGCTTCTATTTTATCGTGGTTCGCAACGGGGTATACATATGTACTGTGGCGTTTATTAACTAGCGCAGGTTTCAGCACCAGGTTCCTGGCAACAACAAATGTATCCCCAATGTTGAATTCTTCTTTGAGATACCTGTTGGGGATCCTGAAACTTTCGTCTGAGTCTGTGTACACCATTGTATAGTATTCATCCCAAGTGCCTATTTCTTCGTCTCCTTTGAAAGCTACTTTTTCATTTTCTATATCAGCAACCTGATAACTAACCGGGAAAAGCTGACAGGGGATGAGATAAGCCAATATCGCAAACACAATATAACCTATTCGCAGGGCTACTGTTGTGTTAAAGGAGATAGACATATCAGAAGATGTCTTCGAGTTCTTTAAGATGGTGGATGGTATAGGTTGAGGGAACGTGGGCTTCGATTTTCAGGTGATTTACGAAAACTGTATCGAGGCCTGCGTCGTTGCCGCCGCGGATGTCGGCTTCGAGGTTGTCGCCGAGCATGATGCTTTCTGCTTTTAACGCGCCTGTTACCTGCAGCGCGTAGTCGAATATTTCCTTTTTGGGTTTAAGACTGTTGCTGACTTCGGAGGTGATCACTTTTCCGAAGTAATGCTGAAGATTACTGCTCTTCAGCTTGTTGTGCTGTACGGCATCGAAACCATTGGTTACGAGATGCAACTGATATCCTTTATTGATAAGGTAATCGAGGATCTCTACAGTGTAGGGGAAGAGTCTTTTTTTGAAGGGCAGCCGTTCCAGGAACTGGGCGGACATGGCTTTGGACAAAATATCGTCTCCTATTTTAAAATCGAGGAGTGTAAACCACATTCTTTTCCAGCGCAGGTCTTCCTGTTTCATGAATCCTTTTTCATACCGTTCCCAGAGGCGTTTATTATGGAAGCTATAACGTTCAAAGAAAAGCTCGGTATCGATAATGCCTTTTTCTGATAAGTTATTGATGCCATGCAGTTCCATCAGGGTTTCCTTAGCATTGGTTTCAAAATCCCAAAGCGTATGATCGAGGTCGAAGAACAAGTGTCGATAGCGCATGAAAATGTCTTATTTGGCGAAATCTGATGTCTGGTATAGTATTGCAAAGGTAAGACTATTAAAATTGAGCTTGTAAATACCTATGTTATGAATATTGTTATTACCGGAGGATCGAAGGGGCTGGGCAAAGCGATTGCTGAGAAGTTTGGAGAAGATAAACAAGGGCATGGCATTTTTCTTTGTGCACGGAATGAGGAGACGCTAAAGGCATTTGCGATGGACCTGCAGGCGCGTTTTCCGCGTACCAATGTGCAGCATTTCGCCGCCGACTTAAGTGTACAGGAAGAGGTTACGGCTTTTGCTGAATGGATAAAGCAACAGGAAGTTACGGTGGATATACTGGTAAATAATGCGGGGCAGTTTATCCCGGGCAGTGTACATAATGAGCCGGAAGGCGTATTGGAGCAACTGATGGCGGCCAATTTATTCAGCGCGTATGATCTGACGCGGGCATTGCTGCCTGCTATGATGGAAGCGCGGCGCGGGCATATTTTCAACATGTGTTCTATTGCCTCGCTGCAGGCTTATGCGAATGGAGGGGCTTACAGCATCAGCAAGTTTGCGCTGGCGGGGTTTTCGCAGAACCTGCGGGAGGAGATGAAGCCTTATAATATCAAGGTGACGACGGTGTACCCTGGAGCGGCTTATACTGATTCGTGGGCGGGGTCGGGTGTTGATCCGAAGCGATTGATGGAGGCGGGGGATATTGCTTCGATGATTTATACGGCGGCGTTTTTATCGCCGCAGGCTTGTGTAGAGGAGATTATTTTAAGGCCGCAGTTGGGGGATCTTTAGGAAATAATGACTGCCATTTAGGGAAGTTCGAGTTTGCAATCAACTCATTTTCAATAGCCTAAAAATTGAGCGCTTATTTTGGGATGTTTTTAAACAAGCTAGTATGAGTAATGCAAAATATATTGGTATATTTGTATTGGAGGCTTTGCCGGGAAACTGGCATTGCCTTTTTTCTTTTTATACTATGGTTATACTCCAGATTACGTGTTCGTTGCAGTTTCCAATTTGCCGCAAACATCTATATCGCAATAGTTTAATTAATTTAAGGTATGGGTTCAGTTCTTCTCTCCCTGGTTTCACTAATTTTTCTACTCTAAAATTCCACGAGAGCAAATAAAAAACAGAAGCCTGTAGCTTCGTCTATAAAGTTACGGCAAGCAGCGTAGTCTTATCACAAGAAATTAAGAAGGAAACTCCTGAAAGCCGTACTCCCAATCAGTGCAACAAAAAAGCCCAGAACAACGTTCCGGGCTTGCTGTTTATCATGTTATATGTATGCTAGACTTCACCGGTGAACTGGTGGAGGAAGCGGACATCGTTTTGAGAATAGAGGCGGAGGTCGTTGACGCGGTATTTGAGCTGGCAGATACGCTCCATGCCCATGCCGAATGCAAAGCCGGTGTACTTGTTAGAGTCGATACCGAAGTTATCGAGCATTTTGGGATGCACCATACCACAACCGAGGATCTCAACCCAGCCGGTGTGTTTACATAATGAGCAGCCTTTGCCACCACATACCGTACAACTGATATCCATTTCGGCACTGGGCTCGGTGAATGGGAAATAAGATGGGCGGAAACGGATTTTAACGTCTTTGCCAAACATCTCCTGAACGAAGAAGTAAAGGGTTTGTTTCAGATCGGCAAAGCTTACGTGTTCATCGATATATAGACCTTCTACCTGGTGGAAGAAGCAATGCGCACGGGCGCTGATGGTTTCGTTGCGATATACACGGCCGGGGCATATGATGCGGATCGGCGGCTTTTGTTTCTCCATTACACGGGCCTGCACACTCGATGTGTGTGTACGCAGGACCCAATCGGGGTTCTGAAGAATGTAAAAGGTATCCTGCATGTCCCTGGCGGTGTGGTTTTCAGGCATGTTCAATGCGGTGAAGTTGTGCCAGTCGTCTTCCATTTCGGGGCCTTCAGCTACTGCAAAGCCCAGGCGTTTGAAGATGGATACTATCTGATTGCGGACGATGCTGATGGGGTGACGGCTTCCAACGTCTACAGTGGAACCCGGGAGGGTCCAGTCGTAAGCGAGCGAAGTGTCGGCGGCGGCGTTATCGCTGCCTTTGAGGGCTTCCCATTTGTCTTCGGCGTGTTGTTTCAGGTCGTTCATCACCTGTCCGAAGTTCTTTTTCTGGTCGTTGGGAATATTTTTCATCTCGCCCATAAGGCCTTTGATGATGCCTTTTGTGCCGAGATATTTGATGCGGAAAGATTCGGCGGCGTCGTTACCGTCTGCTTCGAAAGCGGTTATTTCCTGCTTTAATACCTCAATCTGTTGCAACAGTTGTTCCATGCTTAGTCTTGTTTAGTCATTTTAGCAGTATTTTCTGCCATTTGCAATGCTTCGATAAATTCCTCTATTTCGCCGTTGACAACAGCGTCGAGATTGTAGGAAGTTAAGCCAATTCTGTGATCTGTAACGCGTCCCTGCGGCCAGTTATAGGTACGGATCTTCGCGCTTCTGTCGCCTGTGCTCACAAGCGTTTTACGCTGGCGGGAGATCTCTTCTTCCTGTTTGCGCACCTGTTCTTCGTATAAACGTGTACGGAGCATGGTCATCGCTTTTTCGCGGTTACCGAGCTGTGTACGTTCTGTTTGACAGATAACCACGGTACCTGTTGGGATGTGTGTCAACATTACTTTGGTTTCCACCTTGTTAACGTTCTGACCACCGGCGCCACCGCTTCGTGAGGTTTCCATTTTCACGTCGGAAGGGTTGAGTTCGAAATCCACTTCTTCCGCTTCGGGCATTACTGCCACGGTAGCTGCGGAGGTATGAACGCGGCCTTGTGTTTCGGTGTTGGGAACCCTTTGTACACGGTGAACGCCACTTTCGAATTTGAGGGTTCCGTAAACGTCTTCGCCGGTTACTTCTACCATCACCTCTTTGTAACCACCCACGGTGCCTTCGCTTTCGCTGACGATAGCTGCTTTCCAGCCTTTTTTAGCGCAATAGCGGAGGTACATGTTCAGCAGGTCGCCTGCGAACAGGGAAGCCTCGTCGCCACCGGTACCGGCGCGGATTTCCAGTACTGCGTTTTTATCGTCCTGCGGATCTTTGGGGATCAGCAGTTTGGTCAATTCTTTTTCCAGCGCTTCTTTTTTCTCTTCGAGTTCGGGCAGTTCCATTTTGGCCAGCTCACGCATTTCTTCGTCGCTGCCATTGAGGGCGTCCTTGCTGAAGGTATAATCGGCCATCACCTTACGATATTCTTCATAGGGCTTCACAATTTTCTCCAAATCCCTGTATTCCTTGCTCATTTTACCGAACTCCCGTTGATTATTAATGATCTCTGGGTTGGTAAGTGCTATCCCTATCTGTTCAAAACGGGCCTTAATGCCGTCTAGTTGATCTAACATTGTGTATGATTTTCTATCTCCGGCAGATTGGCCCGGAGCGGCGGCAAAATTAAGAGTTTTCAGTGGCATCCGGCATCTCCTGTAACTTTGGCTTTATGGCATACTTAAAAATTCAGGGTAGCGGGCTCTTCGACGGCCGGGAAATGCTGGGGCCTGAGCAGGTACTGATTACGGATGAGCAGGGAAAAGTAGCAGCAATTATTGCCGAAAAAGATGCGGGTGATGATATCCGGAAGGTGAATGGCATTGTTAGCCCGGGGTTCGTGAATTGCCATTGCCACCTGGAATTGAGTCATATGAAGGCGCTGCTTCCGGAATCTACCGGGCTAGTGAATTTTGTGACCGGCGTTATGCAGCAGCGCAGTTTTGCCCCGGAGCAGATAGCGGAGGCCATCGTTGCCGGAGAGGACGAAATGTACCGCGGCGGGGTTGTGGCGGTTGGCGATATCTGTAATACTACTCATACCATACAACAGAAGGAAAAGGGCAGGCTCACATATCATAACTTTATGGAAGTCAGCGGTTTTATTCCTGCTGGCGCTGGTGCGCGGATGGCGCAGGCGGTACAAAACCTGGAAGCTTTCAACTCTGCCGGCTTAAACGGCTCCATTACGGCTCATGCGCCGTATTCGGTTTCCCCGGCTTTGTTTTCGCTTATCAATGAACATAGCGCTGGCAAAATAACATCGGTACACAACCAGGAAACCCCGGAAGAGGATGCTTTTTTTGTTACCGGCGACTCTGCCTTCCGGCAGTTGTATAGTATGCTGGGAGCTGATATTTCGTTTTACCAGGCCCCCGGCTGCCGTTCACTTCGTCACTGGCTGCCGCTGCTTGACCGACCGGCACAGGTGCTGCTGGTTCATAACACCTGCAGTACTACTGAAGATATTAGCCTGGCATTACAGCAGGCGCAATTACATCACCAGCAACTGTTCTGGACCTTGTGTGTTAATGCGAATCTTTATATTGAAAACCAGGTGCCTCCTGTTGGGCTGCTGAGAGAAATGGGATGCACTATTACGGTTGGTACTGACAGCCTGGCCAGCAATCGCCAGTTGAGTATTCTTGCCGAATTAAAGACTTTACAAACTCATTTTCCTGATCTAACCTTAGCGGAGTTATTGCGATGGGCCACTTTTAACGGGGCGCAGGCGCTGCAGTTGCAGGACAGGTATGGCAGTTTTGAAAAGGGGAGACAGCCGGGCGTGTTGGTTGTGGACGAGGGATTGAATGGGGTGGAGAGAGTGGATGGCAGATGGTAGAATTATGTTACAGATGTGATATGACAACGAAGCCGGGGAAATTATCTCCGGCTTCGTTGTTTCTACTGATAAAGATTTTAGTAACAGAGACAATATGTCTGCTTTTTGAGCAGGCTCTTTGTGCACTTATCCTATACTGATCGTATACTCATCCTATACTCTGCTAATTTCATTAGTGTTTCGCAGACATGACAGGTTGACTTATTTTTTTGCTATTTCATCGAGCGCTATCATTTCATCGGCGGTGAGGCGGATGGTTTGAGCCGCGAAGTTTTCTTCGAGGTGTTTTACTTTGGAAGTGCCGGGTATAAGCAGGATGTTGGGAGCATAATGCAATAGCCAGCTAAGCGCTAATTGCTGGAGGCTTATGCCTTTATTGGCGGCAAAGGCTTCGAGGGCTTTCAGCGATTCGGCGCTGCCACCATCCAATGGATACCATGGAATAAATGCGATGCCGTTTTCCTTACAATATTGCAGCTCTGCTTCCCATTTACGGTTACTGAAGCTATACATGTTTTGAACAGAGACAATATCGACGAAGGTGCGTGCCTTTTCGATATCAGCCACACTTACTTCCGACAATCCGATATGTTCGATGAGTCCGTCTTCCTGGGCTCTTTGCAAGAATTCAAGCGTTTGTTCGAAAGGGACATTGGGATCGATACGATGCAACTGGTATAGTTGAATGCAGTCGAGTTTCAATCGTTCGAGGCTGCCGTGCAATGCTTCTTTGAGGTGATCGGGATGTGCATTAACAGGCCATTGATCGGGTCCTGTACGGAGGAGGCCGCCTTTGGTGGCTATCACGAGGTCTTCGGGATAAGGATAGAGGGCCTCTGCGATCAGCTCTTCGGAGATGTTGGGGCCGTAGCTATCGGCGGTATCTATGAAGTTGATACCGAGTTCAACGGCTCTTTGCAATACTTTGATAGCTTCTTCCTTATCGGCGGGCGGTCCCCAGATGCCTTTACCGGTGATACGCATAGCACCGAAGCCCATACGGTTCACGGTAAAATCGCTTCCGAGGGTGTAAGTAGGTTTAAAACTAGTCATGGTTAAAAGAATTATTTAAAGTTGAGGTAAGTGAGTTTGGGAACTAAAATAGCGTCAAGCGGCATGCCAGCCTGGGGAGCTGATAAAAATCATATGATAAACTGAATGTTATCATTTCCCACGGATAGTGTGGCCATTAGTTTTGTGTCATTGAAGAAAGATTAGTTTTCGATTGTTTGTTATTAAATACGATTGTTTGTTATGAATAGCCTCGGCAGGATAAAACCCGCAGAAAAAAGTAATCCCTGGGTCTTCGGAATAGGGCTAGGACTATAAGCTCTACGTACTAGCCCACAAAAACGGCGGGGGATGTCTTTTTTCTAAAGGGCATCCCCTCACTATTTAACGGCCAACTCAAAGAGTTGGTCGTTTTCGTATATAGTAACACCTCTTTTTTCGCCGAGTGCGATCTGGATCATGGCGTTTGCCACCTGTTTACCTGTAATGGGGCGGTATTTTCGAAGAATTCCTACTGCATTCAACAGTTTTAGCAGGCCTACGCTTGCGGTTTCACCGGGGCGGAATTTTTTCCTGCTACCGTAGAGCGCACCGGGCCTGATGATGGCTGTTTGGATAAAGGGCAGTCGGCTCACTCCTTCATCGAGCTGTCCTTTCATGCGGGTGTAAAACAAGCGGGAATTACTATCGGCGCCTACGGAGGACACCAGTATGTAGGCGGGCACTTTGTTTTCAGCAGCTACCGAAGCCATGGAGAACTGGTATTGGTAATCGACGCGGTATTGTGCATCTTTACTACCTGCCTGCCGCAATGTAGTTCCCAGGCAGGAGAAGAAGACATCTCCCTTTACCAGGTGTTTCCAGAGCTGAGGTTTGTCGAAGTTGATGATATGTTCCTGTAATTTTTCGTGGACAAGTTCCAAAGAACGGCGTCCAAAGACCAGCACTTGCCCGAAATGGGTGCTATTCAGTAACTGAAGCACCAAAGCATTTCCTACGAGGCCGGTTCCCCCGATGACAATAGCGGTTTTCATAAATTTATTTTAGGCAAGATAATAAATAGATGGAAGAATGACGGATAGCAGGGACATAGGGGATGTAGTGGCAGCATTTTTGGAAGAGATTGGGGGTTAAAAAATTGTTTCATGTCTGTTTCAATGCAACTCATCTGGTTGTTCACACTGGCGTTGCCTGTGGCCTGTATTGCCTGGACGGTGACGCATGAAGAGGTATTCCGGGAGCCGCGGGAGTTTTGTGTGGAAAGAAGTAAGAAGAGCAGGACTATATTTCAGCGGAAATGGTATTATCTTTTTACCTGCGAATATTGTTTCAGTCATTATATCGCTTTATTTTTTTTATGGCTTGCTGATTTTCAGTTGTTGCTGGAGGGGTGGCGTGGTTACCTGATCGGCGGTTTTTCGCTGGTATGGATCGCCAATGTGTATATGAGCCTGTTTGCGTTTGTGCGTGTGGGTTTGAAGAAAGAGCGGGCAGAAGCCACTATTGAAGAGAAAAAACTTGAAAAACTATGATACGCAAAGTACCCTTACTCCTGATGTCGATGCTTACAGCCTTTTCATCGGGCTTCAGCCAGGGTGGCAACCTCTCCTATTCCGATGGAGACACGAAGCTGACTGGTTATTATGCAGAGCCTCCTGCCGACGTGGAGGTTGCGAGTGACAACCGGCCTGGCGGCGTGGTAGTTATTCATGCATGGATGGGGATTACAGACCACGAAAAATCGGTAGTAGATCAGTTGGGCGAGCTTGGTTATTATGCCCTTGCCGCAGATATTTACGGAGGCGTTAAACCTGCCAATACCCAGGAGGCCGGCCAGCTTGCCGGCAAGTATAAAAAGGACTACCAGCTATACCAGCAGCGTATCAAGGCTGCTATAGAGGCGCTGGTTGATAAGGGCGCCAATCCTGAAAAAATAGTTGTAATAGGTTATTGTTTTGGCGGAACCGGTGCGCTGGAGGCGGCCCGTGGCGGGCTGCCTGTAAAGGGTGTTGTTTCGTTCCATGGCGGACTTACCAAGGAGGCTGCGCGGCCCAATACTCCTGTAAATGCAAAGGTACTGGTATTACATGGCGCCGATGACCCGTATGCACCGGATGCCGATGTGCAAAGTTTTGAAAAAGAAATGCGTGAAAGCAAAGCCGACTGGCAGTTTGTTGCTTTCAGTAATGCAGTACATGCCTTTACCGAGAAGAAAGCCGGTAATGATAATTCCAAGGGAGCCGCTTATAATGAGCTTGCCGATAAACGTTCGTGGCAGTATCTGCTGGTTTTCCTGAAAGAATTATTTGCCTGAGGGATGGGCGGGATCCTGGTGGAAGATCTGCTGTAATAGTTCGAACAGTTCCGGATGTTTATGTTTCAGTTCTTCGGGGCTTTTGAAGAAGTATTCGGCAGTTACCGCCAGGAACTCTGCCTCGTTGGTAGCGCCGTAGATATTTATATCCGTTTTGCCATGCCGCATTTGCGCCATGGTTTTGTGCATGAGCTTTAACCAGGGCAAAGCATATTCTTTTCCTATCAGATTTTCCGGAAGCCCGTCGGTAGCTCCGTCCGATTTATCGAGCAGGTGAACAAATTCATGTATACCGGTTTGGCTTTTATGGGAGTGGATATCGAAACCTGCATACAGCGAAGGTTTGGATAAGATCATGGTGTTTTGCATAGCGCCTTCTCCCACCATACCTAATGTGGCGCGCCCGGCGCCTTCCATATGAAACTCTTCGTTAAAAGTGTCCTTATAAAGCAATACATCGGTAAGGTTATAATAGTGCCAGTCGGGGAATGCAAAAATGGGAATAACAGCACTTGCCGCTACCAGTACTCTATCAAGATCATCCACCGTAGTTCCCACCCCTTCGATACGTGTATGTTGCAGGAAGTAATTCATTTTTGCTTCGAAATACTTTTTCTCAATGGGAGGCAATAGTCTGTAGTAGGAAACATGTTGCTGGAGCAGATCGGGATAATTAGCCGGCAACTGGGGGGTGGCGGGCTTTTTGCTCATATATTTCGACACCACCACTATCAATACAATAAAAAGGACGACGTAAACGAACTGGTCAATCATGACGGCAAGATAACTTTTTTGGGATATTTAGCTTCTATGATTCCCCGCTGCGTTTAAATCAGTAAATTTCCTTTTATGAAATTCATACAACGATCGATGCTTTGCCTGCTGGCGCTTGTGGTTATCACCTGTTCGAGTCAAACCAATTCCGATATTCCGGCCGGTCTGCCTAAACAGGTGCTGGTATTTTCGCTGACCAGGGGTTTTCATCATAACTCTATTGTGCAGGGTAATGCCTTTTTCATGGAAATGGGCCGTCAGCATGGTTTTCATGTAGACACTACCACCAATGCCGGTTTGTTTACCAAAGACAATTTATCGAAGTACGCTGCAGTAGTATGGTTAAATACTACGGGAGATGTGCTGGACGCGCAGCAGCAAAATGCTTTCGAGCAATATATCCGTTCAGGCGGCGGGTATGTAGGGATACATTCGGCATCCGATACCGAATATGACTGGCCCTGGTACAATTCGCTCGTGGGGGCTTATTTTGCGAGTCATCCGGCCATCCAGGAAGGTAAGATCATTACCCTGGATAAACAATTCCCTGCATCGGCCCACTTGCCTGACAGCTTTAATTACCGTGATGAAATTTATGATTTCAAGTCGGTGAAAACTGATAGTCTTCAATTCCTGGTGCGGATAGACGAGGGAAGTTACCAGCATGGTAAAATGGGGGCCTTTCATCCTATGTCGTGGTATCGTAATTTTGATGGCGGAAGGACGTTCTATTCTGCATTTGGCCATACGCCGGAAAGTTTCAGTCATCCGCTGATATCGCAGCATTTTCTGAAGGGGTTGCAATGGGCCATGGGCGATTTACCATAATTGTATTATCCTTGCTATCTTATTCCGAGCGTTATGGCAACATCACAACGTCCTGCGGGACGCTTCATATGGTTATCACTGGTGGTATTACTGGCTATCATTGCTTACGCCGTATTCAGACCCGGCAAACCCAGACCACAGACACAGGATAGCCTGATAACGGAGCCGTTGTATTCCGGCCCCAAAAAAGAAGTAATACCCAACCCCGTGCAGACTAAAACACTTGCCGACAGTACTGTAGTGTGGATATTGGATAAGGATGCTACTATTCAGCCCGCTGCCGGCTATCCCCGTCAAAGGGAAGCAAAGGTTGACGGAGATATGTATATAGAAGTGAACAAAGATTCAGGTCCGCTTGTGTTAAAGTCGAGGTTACTGGTTATGACCGTAATGAGTAAGGCTTCTTTCCGCGTGATTGCCTGGGCTAAGGAAGCGGGGGAAGAAGTGCAGGTGTTATCGGGTACCCTAAAAGTAGCGCCTAATTATAAGTCGCAGTTCAATGCACCTGACACGCTTAAGGCTAACCAGATGGTGATGATCAATAAGGATATAGACATGATGGAAAAGGAGAAATTTGATGCTGCAGCACTGGGAGCCTGGAGTAAAAAGCTGGTGAGACCATAATACGCTTATCGATATCATTCTGATAAAACCTTCTCAAAATGAGAAGGTTTTTTTATGCCTTTACCTGGCACGTGTAAACCAGTGAAACGCTACAAGCCTTGTGTGCGTTGCATTAGAGCGGGTGGTACCAGTTAGGGGAGTTCAAAGGCATATGGTTTGGCACTACTGTATTAAAATGTCGCAATGATGAGACTCACAGTAATGAACCAATATGAAGTTCCTGCTTTGATAGCTGACAATATCCCGGAGGTAAGGCATGAGCTGGCAGAGCCAACAAACGCCTGCAACATTAACAACACGCTGCATATACTTACCAATTATACCGAGCGGATGTGCCAGGCGCATGATATGCGTGGCATCCAAAAGTGCATGAAGCTGGCTGACGAGATATATGTAAAAGGCAACAATCTTGTTAAAACTGCCGTGACGAATGTTTTTGTTTACTCCTTTTCCATTTTCCGCATGACGTGCAACAGTGTGGAATGGCGGCTTCTGCAGGCAAAAATGCCTATTACGCTTTACTCTGTTTATATGCGGCAGGTAATGCAACCGGGTTGCTAGTACAATATTTTAAAAATCATATCATGTTAACAATCGCACTCTTTATCATCTGCCTGGTCTGTTTCTACATTTTTTACAAATGCATTGATTTTTTTGAACAGATCTAACATGCAAACATATAATCCAACAGTTATGATGTCTATCCTTTTTATTGTTTCCGTGCTCGTTTTCATTTACCTGATATACGTACTGTTAAGGCCGGAAAAATTTTAAACCGTAAAAAACAATAGTCCCATGAGCACAGAAACCGCGGGCGTTATCATTACATTTCTTCTTACGCTGATCATAGCATTTCCCCTGGGAAAATACATAGCCCGGGTATTTAACGGAGAGAAAACGCCTACCGACTTTTTACGTCCTTTTGAGCGATTTATTTATCGCGTTTGTGGTATAGACCCGGCAAAGGAAATGAACTGGAAGCAGCATATGGCAGCCTTGTTATCTATTAACCTGATATGGCTGATCTATGCCTTTTTCATTTTATTATTCCAGGGCAGTCTGCCGTTAAATCCAGATGGGAATCCGAGCATGACGCCTGATCTGTCGTTCAATACTGCTATCAGTTTCCTGGTGAACTGTAACCTGCAGCATTATTCGGGAGAAACGGGTGTTACTTACCTGAGCCAGCTGATTGTGATCACCTTTCTCCAGTTTGTATCGGCAGCAACAGGTGTAGCGGCAGTAGCTGTTCTTTTCCGCGCCTTTGCCCATAAGACCACTGAAAAGCTGGGTAATTTTTTCGTCTTCTTTACATTAACCATTACACGTGTATTATTGCCGCTGGCCATTGTGATAGCCAGCCTGCTGGCGTTTAATGGCACACCTGCGAGCTTTGATGGCAAAGACAGCATTGTGACCTTGCAAGGAGACAGCGTTCAGGTGTCGCGTGGTCCTGCTGCCGGCATGATCGCTATTAAGCACCTTGGGACCAATGGTGGCGGTTGGTTTGGCGCCAACTCGGCACACCCACTTGAGAATCCAACCTATTTCACAAATATGGTTGAGATCGTTGCCCAGGTAATACTTCCTATGGCATTGGTGTTTGCATTTGGTTATTTCATCAGGCGCAACAGAATGGGGTATGTGATCTTTGGTGTAATGACGGTGGGCATGCTCACCTTTATGGTGCCGTGTATGCTTTCTGAAACCGGCGGTAATCCTGCCTTACATAGGCTGGGGCTGGCTGATGCCAGCGCTATGGAAGGTAAGGAAGTAAGACTTGGGGTACCTGCTTCGGCCTACTGGCAGGTGATGACAACGGTTATATCAACAGGCTCCGTAAACTCGATGCACGACAGTTCTATGCCATTATCCGGCGCGATGCAAATGCTGGGTATGATGACCAACTGTTTTTATGGCGGTAAAGGGGTAGGCTTACTCAACTATTTCATTTTTCTTATCATAGCAGTTTTCATTTCGGGTCTTATGGTAGGCCGCACGCCGGAATTTATGGGTCGTAAGGTTGAAGCCAGGGAAATGAAGATTGCGGCACTTATAGCCCTGCTTCACCCCTTCCTGATATTAACCGGAACTGCTTTGTCGGCTTATTTCGCAGCACATCATCCCGGTATAGACTGGGCTGTGAAACCCGGTGCCTGGTTTAACAATCCCGGATCGCATGGGTTCTCAGAAATGTTATATGAACAAACCTCATCTTCTGCCAACAACGGTTCAGGATTCGAGGGACTGGGCGACAACAATATTTTCTGGAATGTAAGCACAGGGCTTATCATGGCATTGGGAAGGTTCATACCTATCATAGGGCCGGTAGCCATTGCAGGATTGCTGGCTAAAAAAAGATATGTACCTGAATCGGCCGGCACCTTGCAAACAGATACGGCAACTTTTGGCATCATGACCTATGCTGTTATCATGATCATTGCAGCGCTGGCATTTTTCCCCGCCCTCACGTTAGGCCCTATTGCAGAATATTTCAATTTGTACTAATCACTTATAAAAAGTGTAAAACATTCTATTATGTCCAGCCATCATACAAAGAATAAATTGTTTGAAGCTTCTCTTGTAAAAGAGGCGCTGGTGCAATCATTTCTCAAATTAAACCCGGTAAGTCTTTTCCGCAACCCGGTAATGTTCACGGTTGAAACAGGAACAGCCATTATGCTGGCCGTAACGCTTTATGCTGTATTTACAGGGGATGCAGCACAGGGTTCTGCCGGTTATAACCTGGCTGTTTTCATTGTTCTCTTTTTTACGTTGCTGTTTGCCAATTTTGCTGAAGCCATTGCAGAAGCAAGAGGCAAAGCACAGGCGGAGAGCCTGCGTAAAACCCGGGAGGACACTCCTGCCAAAAAGATAATGGCAGTGGGGGAGATCTTTACGAATGAAATACATGTAGTGTCGTCTTCGCAGCTACGCAAGGGTGATCACTTTATTTGCGAGGCTGGCGACCTAATTCCTATGGACGGAGAAATAGTAGAAGGCCTTGCTACGATCGATGAAAGCGCCATTACCGGTGAGTCTGCGCCTGTGATACGCGAAGCAGGAGGCGATAAATCTTCCGTAACCGGCGGCACCAAAGTATTAAGCGACTCCATTAAGGTGAGAGTAACTACCGAGCCCGGGGAAAGCTTTCTTGACAAAATGATTGCTCTTGTAGAAGGCGCCAGCCGCCAGAAGACTCCCAATGAAATAGCACTTACCATTCTGCTCGCAAGTTTTACACTGGTGTTCATTATTGTATGTGTTACGCTGAAGCCGTTTGGAGATTATGCCAATACGCCTATTACAATCGCCGCATTTGTGTCGCTCTTCGTATGTCTTATTCCTACTACCATCGGCGGACTGTTAAGCGCTATTGGCATAGCAGGTATGGACAGGGCGTTAAGAGCCAATGTTATCACCAAAAGCGGTAAAGCAGTGGAAACAGCCGGAGACCTTGACACTTTGCTGCTTGACAAAACCGGCACAATAACTATCGGCAACCGTAAGGCCACTCATTTCTGGCCTATCAAGGATGTTGACGAACGGAGCTTTATTGAATACTGTGTTTTATCATCCCTGGCCGATGAAACACCCGAAGGCAAGTCCATTGTAGAGCTGGCAGCTGAACAGGGTGTTAAATCAAGGCCCATACAAAGCGAGCAGGCAAGATTTATACGCTTTACAGCCGAAACCCGCAGCAGTGGTATTGATATCGACGGCAAGAGAATACGCAAGGGGGCATTTGATTCTATTAAGAATATTGCCGCCAAAGCCGGCAACCTGTTTCCTTCAGAAGCAGAAAAAAGCGTGCAACAAATTTCATCCAATGGTGGAACCCCGCTGGTAGTAAGTGTAAATGAAGACGTAGTAGGTGTTATTGAGCTACAGGATATTATTAAACCCGGCATCAAAGAACGTTTTGAGCGTTTAAGACGAATGGGGGTAAAAACCGTAATGGTTACAGGCGACAATCCTCTTACCGCCAAATTCATTGCCGAGAAGGCTGGTGTTGACGACTTTATAGCGGAAGCCAAGCCGGAGGATAAAATGCGATATATCCGCCGAGAACAGGAAGGCGGTAAACTGGTGGCTATGATGGGAGACGGCACCAACGATGCGCCCGCTCTCGCACAGGCCGATGTTGGCGTTGCCATGAACAGCGGCACGCAGGCTGCGAAAGAAGCAGGCAACATGGTTGACCTTGACAACGATCCAACCAAGCTGATAGAGATCGTAGAAATAGGCAAGCAGCTATTGATGACAAGAGGAACCTTAACCACTTTCTCCATTGCCAATGACGTTGCCAAGTATTTTGCTATTGTACCAGCCCTTTTCATCACTTCCATCCCTGCTTTACAAGGGCTGAACATTATGCACCTGAAAAGTCCTGAGAGCGCTATACTGGCGGCGGTAATCTTCAATGCCATCATTATCCCTGTTCTTATTCCACTTGCCTTAAAAGGCGTTGCCTACAAGCCTATAGGCGCCAGCGCCCTGTTAAGAAGGAACCTGCTGATCTATGGACTGGGCGGCATCATCGTTCCATTCATAGGTATTAAGCTGATAGACCTGCTTGTGGGTTTTTTCCTGTAGTTCTTTAAAAATAAAATAATGAAAAAGTATATCCTCCCTTCACTCAAGATGACCATTGTAATGATTGTACTATGCGCCGTCTTATACCCCCTGCTGATCGCCGGCATTGCGAAAATGGCGCCCGGCAAAGGAAAAGGTGAAACCGTAAGTGTAAACGGCCGTATTGTAGGTTATGAGAAAGTTGGGCAGAAGTTCACTGAAGACAAGTACTTCCAGGGACGTCCTTCTGCCGTAGATTATAATGCGGCAGGCTCTGCAGGATCCAACAAAGGGCCTTCCAACCCCGACTACCTGAAGACGGTTTCGGAACGTATAGACAGTTTCATAGTTCATAATCCCGGCGTCAAGAAAGCAGAGATCCCTGCCGAAATGGTAACTGCATCGGGCAGCGGGCTTGATCCTGATATATCACCTGCCTGTGCACGTATACAAGTAAAAAGGGTCGCTGCCGTACGCAACATCCCCGAAAAAAAGATCTACGACCTGGTAGAAGCACATACGCAAGCGCCATTGGGTAAAATGATGGGACCGCTTAAGATCAACGTGCTAAAACTCAACATCGCTTTAGATCAACTTAAATAAATCGCAAACAACACACTCACATGAACAAGTATTTCGCAGGAGCGGCGGCACTTACGTTAAACGCATTATTAGCCGGCTCCGCATTGGCGCAGGATTCTATTCCCAAAACAAAGATACCTTTCGAGGGAATGGACCTCACCTGGATCAATGGACAAAACAGGCAACGAAATTTTCCGCTGACCGTAACTGATAAGAACGGGGAAACCATCTTTACAGGCGTGGCCTTACTCGATGGCTATTTCAATTACAATTTTGCACGTCCCAAAGACAATACACAAACTATTTCTGCCGCAACCGGCAGGAGTAATGAATTCTCCATCAACCAGGCGAGCATTGGTATAGAATCGAATTACAAGAATGTTATCGGGCGCCTGTGGTTACAAACCGGTGGCATGACCCATATTGTTCAGGAAGCAGACGGGTCTGTTAATCGTGGACGTAACACAGGCACCGGCAATCTAAAGTTTATAAGAGAAGCAGCAGCAGGGTATCATTTCAATGTGGACTATGGTTTAAATGTGGAGATGGGAATTTTCATGAGCTATATTGGTCTTGAGAGTTATGTACTACAAGAGAACTGGAGCTATCAACGCAGTATGGTATGTGACTTCACTCCTTTCTATTTCCAGGGAGCCAGGCTTCAATATTATCCTTCGCGTAAGTTTAAAACAGAACTATGGCTGCTCAACGGATGGCAGAGTTATAACAGCTGGAGTAAAAACATAGGCTTTGGTAACTCGAACTACTACCGTCCTTCGGAGAATGTGCAGCTGGTGGCCAATTTCTACTATGGGAATGACAGCAAAAGCGGTACTACGGAATTATCTAAAGTACGCCGCCTTCACCACGACAACAGTATCGTTGCCCGTTATTACAAGAACAGGTCAGCAGATGGCAAAGGTATATCACAGGCTGCTTTCAGCTTAAACAGCCACTATGGCTTCCAGAGTGGCGACGGGGTGAAGGCAAAAGACAATTATATGATGGGCACTTCACTTGCGCACAGGTTGTGGTTCAACAATAATAAACTTGCCTGGACCTTAAGAGGCGACTATGTAACCAACCCAGGCGGTTATCTTGCTTTTACGCCAGCTGTAGCAGGCGCCATACCCAATGACTATGATATAGCAATAGCCAGTGGAAAAGCGCTTAGAATGGGACAATTTAGCACCACCTTTGATGTGATGCCAAGCGATTTTTTCACGTTCCGCATTGAGTATGCACACCGTATTGCGAATGTGCCCTATTTCGCAGGACCTGGTGGAACCACCTCCCAAACAGGTTTCAGCAATGACGCTATTGATCCTAACTGGAAAGCAGATCTGAGGAAGAATGAGAACCGCGTGATCGTTGCGGTCAACTTCAGGTTGTAATGCCAACCAATAAGCCAGCCGGGGTACACGCGGCTGCTTTCAGTATACTGGAAAGAGGAGCAAATTAATATTAAATATATATGGAAACTGAGCCATCCCCCGCTATTGAGATCAGAAGAGCCACAGCAGCAGACGCTCATTTTGCCAGGCAGATTTCAATGGAAACCGCTTCATCGGCTATTATCCGCGGAACCGGAATATCGCGCCGTACGCCAGAAACTATTATTGATAAAATGGAAGAAGGGAAAGCAGTTATAGCTGTAACCATTGACGGAAAATGGGCCGGCTTCTCTTATATAGAATCGTGGAGCAACGGGAAATTCGTATCTAATTCAGGACTTATTGTAGCCCCAGCCTTTCGCAAAGCAGGCATCGCCAAAGCCATTAAACAAGAGATATTTGAGCTATCGCGCGAGCTTTACCCGGAAGCCAAAATATTCAGCATTATGACCGGTCTTGCCATTATGCGCATTAATATGGCACTAGGCTTTGAGCCGGTAACATTTGATGAGATCACGCGGGATAAAAGCTTCTGGAGTGGTTGTTCTTCCTGTGTTAATTATGCAATTTTACAAAGTAAAGGATGCAGGAATTGTTTATGTACGGCCATGTTATTTGATCCCGAACGCCAAACTGCGATAGCAGCAGAACAAAAGCATTATCATTTTCTGATCCCGGGTAATGTATGACCCGGTAATAACCAGCTTCTATATGGATAAAGACAATAATGCAGAACATTTTCTCAAACTCATCCGCCAGTCGCGCCGGGGAAAGTTCAAAGTGTATATAGGTATGAGCCCCGGAGTGGGTAAAACTTATCGTATGCTACAGGAAGCAAGGGCTTTACTCAGGAATGGCGTAGATGTGAAGATCGGATATATTGAAACGCATAACCGGCCCGAAACGCATGCCTTGCTGGAAGGGCTGCCGGTTATTCCCAGGAGGCAATTGTTTTATAAAGGCAAGGAGCTGGAAGAACTTGACATGCATGCAGTATTGAATCTCCATCCAGAGGTTGTGATCATCGATGAACTTGCTCATACCAATATTGAAGGCAGCCGGAATGAAAAACGCTGGCAGGATGTAATGCAAATACTTGATGAAGGCATTAACGTGATCAGCGCCGTTAACATTCAACATATAGAAAGTCTGCAGGAAGAAATTAAAAACATCACCGGCATCAATGTAAATGAAAGAATACCCGACAGTGTTTTGCAGCAGGCTGATGAAGTGGTGAATATAGATCTTACTGCCGATGAACTGGTGTCACGCCTGAAAGAGGGTAAGATCTATGCACCTGACAAGATTGCTGTATCACTGCAAAATTTCTTTCAGCCTGAAAAGATCCTTCAGCTTCGGGAGCTTGCGTTAAAGGAAGTAGCCAGCCAGGTAGAGCGTAAAATAGAAACTGTTCTTCCGAGGAATGTGCATGCGCGCAATGAATGTCTTCTCGCCTGCATCAGCAGCAATCATGAAATGGCCAAAAAGGTGATCCGGAAAACGGCGCGTCTTGCTTCTTACTATCATTCCAGGTGGTTGCTGTTATATGTGCAAACGCCGGGAGAGGAAATGGATAAGATAGGCCTGGCGGCTCAGCGACACCTCATCAACAATTTTAAACTGGCGACAGAGCTGGGTGCAGAGGTCATTCGTATTAAACATAAAAAAATAGGGAAAGGCATTATAGAGGTAGCGGAGCAAAAGCAGGTTACCACCATTTGTATTGGCAAGCCCCATTTAAATCTTTTTAAAGTGATCATGGCCACCAATGTATTCAACGAAATACTAAAAAAGCTATCTTCAAATGATATTGATCTTGTAATTCTGTCATAATGCGTATTAAGGCAAAACTTATACTGGGAACAGGGGTGCTATCTGCACTGATCCTGCTGCTGGCTGTGTTGGGTACCGGATATATCAATATCCTTAAAAAAGACACCCGCAACATCCTGGTATCCAACTATAACACGGTAGAGTACTCGCGTAAAATGATGCTTGCGCTCGATGGCATTCATCTTCCCGGCGGCTCTATACACCAGTTCGAAGAAAACCTGGCATTGCAAAAAGCCAATGTTACCGAAACCGGAGAAAAGGATGCAACGCAACAACTTGCCGAACATTACCAGCTTTTCAAAGCCAACCTGGCCGACACCCTGCTCCCACGTTTAATACGGCAGGATCTTTCGCAGGTAATGCTGCTGAATATGCAGGCCATACAGCGTAAAACCAATATCGCAGCAGCAACTGCCGATACTGCTACTTTATGGATCGCCACCGCGGGAACACTTTGTTTCATCATTGCCTTTGTTCTGTTGGTAAACCTCCCGGGAAATATTGCCAACCCTATCCGGGAGCTAACGGAAAGCATCAGGCAAATTGCCAATAAGAACTATGCCCAACGGGTACATTTCAACAAACAAAATGAATTCGGAGACCTGGCCAGGTCTTTTAACACCATGGCGGAGAAGCTGGAAGAGTATCATAACAGTAACCTGTCTAAACTACTGATCGAGAAGAAAAGAATAGAAACACTTATCAATAACATGCACGATCCTGTTATCGGGCTCGATGAGAACAAAAGAATTCTTTTTGCAAATGAAGCTGCAATTGCGGCCTGCGGATTACCTGCAGCCAAACTGGTGGGCCAGCTGGCACAGGATGTTGCCGTAGTGAATGATCTTATACGGGCGCTGATACAGGATATGATGTCACCCGGTGCCAGCAACAAAGACCGAAGCATGAAGATATATGCCGACGGTAAAGAAAGTTATTTTGAAAAGAACATCATCAATATCACTATCACCCCAACGGGTGAAACGCAACAGCAGCAAATAGGTCATGTTATCCTGCTCAGGAATATTACGCCTTATAAAGAACTTGACTTCGCCAAAACAAACTTCATAGCAACTGTTTCGCACGAGTTGAAAACGCCCATCTCTTCCATCAAACTTGGTGTTCAATTGTTGGAAAAGAAAGAAACGGGAGGTCTGAATGAAGATCAGCAGCAACTAATAGAAGGTATTAAAGACGATGCAGGCCGGCTTCTGAAAATAACAGGAGAGCTGCTGAACCTGTCGCAAGTAGAAACGGGCAATATTCAGCTGAACCTCCAGGAAAGCAGTCCCTACCAGATACTCCGTTATGCAATGGATGCTGTAAAAGTTCCTGCTGAATTAAAGCATATACATCTCGACAGCCAGGTAGCCGGAGGTCTTCCTCCCGTTAAGGCTGACGAGGAGAAAACAGCATGGGTATTGATCAACCTTCTCACCAACGCTATCCGATATTCTCCCGAGCAAGCCGACATAATCATAGAGGTGAAACCACAGAATAAACAACTGCTGTTTTCTGTACAGGATAAAGGGCATGGCATAGACCCTTTATACAGGGATAAAATATTTGACCGTTATTTTCAAATTCCTGGCAGTAATCGCTCAGGAACAGGACTGGGCCTGGCGATATGCAAAGAATTTATAGAAGCACAGGGAGGCACTATTGGTGTACAAACCGAACAAGGTTCGGGAAGCAGGTTTTACTTCCTGCTTCCACTGATACAGGAACAAAAGCAGGTGTAACAGCAACAGCGGCTTGCCTGATTTTCTGCACCTAAACAACTGGCCTTCTCTTCCTGTTTCTCCAACGGAAATAAAGGATAAGTCCAACAACAACCATCAATATTTGTAAGCCTGCGCCCAGCATAGTGCTGCCGTCGCGCCAGGCCTTCCCTGCAAAGTCCATGAAATGATGTTTGTGCAAAAAAGCAAAGCAGCGTTCTTCGTACCTGCCGGAGGCTGTTAGCTTCTTTGCCAGTGTGGCGGTTGATGTTTCGATATAAAAAACTTTGTTGCCATAATCGATGCGCCATACCGGCAAGCGTTTATCTATGAAACTATATTCGCTATTGAATTTCGTGACCGGTACAGCTGCAACCTGTTCTGATCGTTTATATCCGCTTAATGCTGCTGCCAGGCTGCGGGCATATGTTTCATCGCCAACGGGTAACACTGTATTATCGTAACTATCGATATACATCACTGGCTTCGCAGCAACGCTCCTACTCGTCATCAGATCTTTACCCGTTGGGCCTGTAAACTCCGGCATCAGATAAAGTTGCCAATAAAACTTTCCTTCTATATATGCCAGTCCAATATTTGATAATTTTCCTTTTGCGAATGTTTGCCATTGTTCCAGGTTGATTTTTACATCACTGGCGGGGAGCCCATACTGTTTTGTAACGGCTGCTTTTTCTTCAGTGAAATGTGATAGAACATGCCAGCCTCCGCTAATGGAAAACATTAGTGTAAACAATGATGCCAATAACGCGGTGAAACGGTGCCGGCGGCGTGCTTTACCAATGCCATTACTATTTGCTTGGGGGGCCTTGGAAATAAAGAAAATATACAACCCCATAATAGTTGTAGCCAGCGACAGGAGCATCAATACTACTTCAACAATCAAACGTCCGGGTCCTAAAAAAGAGAGCCATCCCCAGGTATGTACAAGACTGAAAAAACGTGTAAATAAGGCCCGTTTATCGTCTATGGCTGCAGAAAACCGGCTCTGTCCTGTTTCTACGTATATGCGAATGCCATCGGGCCTGTTAAAGGATACGCAGTATACCGGCAGAAGCCTGTTATTAGGTTTATATTCTTCATTAAATTCAGTTACAAGCGCCACATTTGCCACTTCTGCCCCGGAAGCATTCATCACACAATCTGTAGCAGCATCACAACAGTCCTGTGAAACCGGTTCGTTTGCCGGTTTCTGTTTGTGTATGGTTAAACTATCGTGTTTTACACCTTCCAAAAAGTACTTAGCCAGGTATTGTGCATAAAGCCAATCGCCGCGCTTCAAACGGTTACCGTTTAGGGCGCTGAAATATTCAAGCCGTCCTGCGGCATTTGTTTTTACCTGATAAAACCAGCTTGTATCGATATGTATTATCCTTACGCTATATAAAGAATCAATACCATTCTGTTTTAAAACCTGGGCAAGCGGCATTTTAATGTACCCCGAGTCAATGCGTTCTACAGGTAAAACCTGGCTGGCAATTTGGGGTCTGACATTGGTCATAACGGGATGCAGGAAGCCGCTAACTGCCCATAATAAAACCGGGACAGCTACAATAACAGATACCCACCGATGCCATTTATATATATTTCTGCGAAACATTATTTTCTTTCTTTAACAAGTTCAAAGCGGTTATTTCCATATCATTTCTACCACCTATATCCTAAACCTATTGTAATGTTGCGGGGGTCTGCGAGATTATAGGAATAGGTAGTACCACTGGCCCTGAAAGCAGCAGTAGCTGTTGTTGCATAATACTGGTTAAACAGGTTTAATACATTTGTCCATATTTCCAGCCCGTGCCATTGGTATCCTGTTCTCAGGTTCAGAACATCGTATCCCTTATATCTTGTTTTATTGAGGTCATCCATATAGTAGCCGGAGACATGCTGCCATTCGGCACTTACTCTCAAGCCGTTTATCCATGTGGGTTTATAAGTCACTTCTGCGTTACCTGTAAACCGGGGAGCGCCACTCATTTCATAGCCATTATAGTTAATGCCTCCTGCCACATTCCGGATGAAAGCATGTTTTGAACCGGATCCGCTGAAACGTACGGTCAGGCCCGCCGCCGTTTTATAAGTAAGCCCGTATTCAATCCCTTTATGCCTTGTGTTTCCTGCGTTCTGATTTATTGTGGTGTTATCGGGCTGCAACACAGAAATGATCTCATTACTGCCATTCATTAAATAGATACTCCAATCGGCATACAGCTTATTACTTACCAGCGACAACCAGCCTCCCACTTCATAATTAAAAAATGTTTGCGGAAGCAGATAAGGCGCTACTGCTGTAGAACTGTAAAGCTCTGTAAGCTGCGGCGGCACATAGCCCTGGCTATAGTTACCATAAAAGCCTATACCTCTATAGTTGTAAGTGAGTCCCAGCTTGGGCGTAAACCTGCTGAAGTTATTAACGGTGGAAGCGGCGCCGGTAACCTTGTTTGCCGGCAACTTGTTAGTGTAATCGTAACGAAACGCATCGTATCGCAGGGCTGTTACAATTCTAACATTTTTCACAGGAGAAAACTCATAATCGAGATAACCTGCCATATTGGTAATGCCTGTTTTATAGTTGCTAAGCAGCGAATCAGAATTGGCGTAGCTGTCATATATTCCAGAGTTTATATCCCTGTGGATTGTAATAAACCGGGCATTGTAGCGCTGAGGACTCAGGTCGAGGGTAGCACCCGCGATAACTTTACTGTTCAGCCAATTAAAACGTTGCGTGTGTTGCGCAAAAAGTGCATAGGTTTGAAAAGCATTTTCGTTGATCTGGCCCCTGTACTTCGACTTGTCGGTAGTATTAGGCATTGCGGATATGGAATAGGAAGGATTCTGTTTAATAGAATTGTCACGGAACAGAAAGGACAAGCTGGAGCTGCTTTGTTTATTCCACTGATAGTTGAGCATTGACTTGTACCGCAAAGCATAAACACTTCTGAATGTAAAGGTTTGCTGGGAAGTATAGTTTTTACGGGCAAATTTGAGACTGTCTAACGAGCCCGTCATATCAGCATTATAATCGAGATAAGCTAATGTATTGGTCCAGTTCATCTTATCATTAGGCTTATAGTCGGTACGCAAAGTAGCGATAGACTTATGAAAATCGCTAAAGTCAACCGGCCCATTGGATCTGTTGGCATAATAACCGCTTGCAATAACGCCCCATTTTCCCAGAGAAGTACCCAATTGTGCATCGGCACGTTTATATCCAAGATTGTCTATTTGTGTGCTAATGCTGCCGGAAGTAAATGCGGGCGCCGCCTGGGTGATCACATTTACGGCGCCAGCAATGGCTTCTGCACCATATAAAGCCGAAGCAGGGCCCTTGATCACCTCTATTGTTTTTGCTGCCGCCATATTCATTTCCAATAAGGCGTTATGATTATAAACGCCCGTAGTTCTTATGGGCAGGCCGTCTTCCATGTATAAGAAAAGACTTTTAGTGGTAATAGGCTGACGGATGCTCATTTGATGCTGCTCGTTAGAAAGTGCGATCATATTCACTCCACTCACTTTATTCAGCAGCTGATCCATACGCTGGGCCTTGGTATCGTCTATTGTTTCCTTACTTATAACAGCAATGGCAACAGGTGCCTCGCTTCTTTTTTCGGCAGTGCGGTTGGCGCTCACTACTACCTGTTGCAACAGCCTGTCATGGGGGCGCAATGCTATTGCAAGCTTTTCTCCGTTTGCATCTGCAAAAGCGGTGTCAAACCCAACGGATGCAATTGTTATTTGTTTACCCTGCGCCAACAAATGAAATTCGCCCCTGGCATCAGACATGGCACGAACACCAGGAGCCGATATTACCGCTCCCTGGACAGGCTCTTTACTAATAGCATCATACACTTTGCCGGATATTTTATTTGATTGCTGTGAAAATGCAGGGCATAGAATAGCCACTAGCATTAACAACGTTATTAAATGCTTCATTTATTTTTTGTTTAAGCAATAGGCATAACCAGGCGGATCAGCCTCAGCAGAACCGGCGATCAACGACATGGGGATACAGGAAAGCAATATTCGCTTTCTGTAATTGAACAATAAATAAACTAGCTAATAGCAGGAGGATGGAAAACAGATATTGCCCTATCAAATACAGCATTATCATTATAAGTGAAGAAACTTGCTGCGGTACCAGTTGCATAAAAAGAAACACTTGCAAAGAATGCTTTGGAAGAAATGACTTCCAGCTTAGGGCCCGCTTTGCGCTCATTTTCTGCATCTTTCTTTTGTTGCTGCTCCATCTTCTTCATCATCTGGCACTTACCATTACAATGCATGGAAGGGCGGCTTTTATTCACGCAATTCTGAGCGAATGCTGCTGTATTAGCGTAATAATCCACAACGACAAAAGCCTTGCTGAATGTTTGAGCAAGGAATGCCGTGAACAGGAAAATTGCTAATAGCTGCCTCAAATGAAGAAAGATTAAGATGAGGCAAAACTATAACAGAACCTTGAAAGAAGGAAATTTATTGAAACAAAAAAAGATACAGCAGCCGATGTCTAAAAACTCAGCTTCACCCTATCGAGTGTGAGTGTATTCAGTACAATAAATGTATTTACAAACTGTGGATTACCCAGCAAAACAGAAACAGCAGCCTGGGCCATAAGTGTGCCCAGGATCCCGGGCACAGTACCCAATACGCCATTCACGGAACAACTGGGAACATCTTCAGGATTTGGCGGCTCCGGGAACAAGTGACGCAGGTGTTTACTTCCTTTATAATTAAAGATAGCCAGCTGCGCTTCGTATCCAAGAATACTGCCATATACCAGTGGTTTATTTAATGCAACAGCTGTATCATTCACGACATAACGGGTAGCAAAATTATCGCAGCCATCTATAATAAGGTCGTAATCTTTCATCAGCGCTGCACAGTTCTCTTCATTAAGAAATACCGGATGCTGCTGTAATATAACGTGAGGATTTTGCGCTGCCAGCTTTTCGGCAGCAGCAACTGTTTTATTTCTGCCTATATCGGCATTCATATACAACACCTGCCTGTGCAGATTAGAAACATCCACCACATCGCCATCCACCATCCCCAGGGTTCCGATGCCTATGGCTGCGAGGTATTGGAGTATAGGACAACCAAGCCCTCCGGCACCTACCACCAGCACTTTTGCCTGCTTTAATTGCTCCTGGCCGGCAATACCCACCTCGGGCAACAGCAGCTGCTTCATATACCTGTTCAGTTCATCTATGTTAAACATATCCGCTTCTATTGTCAGCTAAATGATCTATCCCAGTCTTTCCATACGGGCTCATAACCTTGCCGCCGGATCATCCCTGTAATAACGTCTACCGGCCTGTCGTCCGATATTTCGAACTGCTCAAGCGATTCCGGTGCTACCACATAACCACCGGGATTTGTTTTCGACGCAGCGCTCATACTGGTAACACCCAATTTTACTGCATTGTCGCGAAACACTTCCCGTTCACGTGTGGAAATAGCAATTTCAAGCTCTTCACTAAACAACCGCCAGGCGCAGATAAGCTGTACCAGCTCACGATCATTCATATAGGTTTCAAAAGATTTTTTCCCGGCAGTGCCAGTACTTTCTTTATCTATAGGCCTCAACCTGGGAAAAGAAACAGAATACTTTGTTTGCCAGTATTGCTTTTCCAGGTAACGCAAATGCAGGGCGGTAAAGAAGCAGTCGGTGCGCCAATCCTCCAAGCCTATCAATGTACCCAATCCTATTTTATGAATACCTGCTTTCCCAAGCCTGTCGGGCGTTTCGAGGCGGTAATTAAAATTTGACTTTTTGCCCTTAGGATGGTATTTCTTATAATTTTCCTTAAAATAAGTTTCCTGGTATACCAGTACTGTATTCAACCCCTCTTCCACCAATTGCGCATAGTCGTCCTGATCAAGCGGCTGCACTTCCATTGAGATATGGGAGAAGAAGGGTTTTACCAACCTGATAGCATTACGCAGATACGACACTCCTACTGTATGCATAGCTTCGCCGGTAACCAGCAGGATATGATCAAAACCCATATCCTTGATAACCTTTACCTCCTGTAGAATTTCAGCATCGGAAAGTGTCCTGCGTTTGATCTTGTTATCAAGGCTAAATGCGCAGTAGGTACAGATATTCTGGCATTCATTGCTTAGATAAAGCGGCACATACATCTGGATGGTTTTCCCGAAACGCTTTTGTGTACGCAAATGGCTCATCTGCGCCATTTGTTCCAGGAAAGGTATTGCTGCCGGAGAAAGCAGGGCTTTAAAGTCTTCCAGCGAGCGTTTTTCCTTATGGAGTGCAGCAAGAACATCTTCTCCCGTTTTTGCCAGGATACTTTGTTTTACCTCATGCCAGTTATAGGTATCGAAAATATTAGTGAACATAACAGGGCGGTTTTATAATTCCAGGAAAGAGGTCAGCGGGCTGCTGGCCTGTGCATGTTGCAGAACAGCACCTAGTTTTGCCTCATAGGCTTCACGGCCGGCTTCTACTGCCAGACGGAAGGCATTTGCCATTTTTGCAGGGTTGCCGGCAACTGCAATGGCAGTATTCACCAGCACCGCATCGGCGCCCATTTCCATCGCTTTTGCCGCATCGGACGGCGCACCAATGCCGGCATCGATGATTACCGGAACTTTAGACTGCTCTATGATAATTTCCAGGAAATCGAAGGTCCGGAGTCCTTTGTTTGTTCCTATAGGAGCCCCCAGAGGCATTACAGCTGCTGTTCCGGCATTTTCCAGCTGCTTACATAATACCGGGTCGGCATGGATATAAGGCAATATTACAAATCCCAGTTTTGCCAGTTCCTCTGTAGCCTTCAATGTTTCAATAGCATCCGGCAACAGGTATTTAGGATCGGGATGGATTTCAAGTTTCAGCCAGTTGGTTTCCAGCGCCTCTCTTGCAAGTTGTGCCGCAAACACCGCTTCGCGGGCATTACGTGCGCCGGAAGTATTAGGCAAAAGGTGAACACCCGGATGTTGTAAATGCGCCAGTAATGTATCGGAATCGGTAGTGAGATCAACACGCTTCAATGCCACTGTTACCAGTTCAGATTGTGAAGCCAGCACCGCCTCCTCCATCTGTTGCGGCGTACCAAATTTCCCCGTACCCAGGAACAGCCTGGACCGGAATGTTTTATCTGCGATATTAAGCACCTGCATATAAAGCCTGATTAAATTGATGAACCAATGTTGTAGGATCTGCCGCATTAGTGATAGCACCGGAAACAGCAACGCCATATACACCTGTAGCTACTATTACAGGGATGTCGTCAGGCACAATACCCCCAATCGCATAAACGGGAGGAAAAGATGCCGGCAAGGCAGTTATAATGTCCTTATATCCTTCAGCACCCAGCACAGGACTTAGTTTGTCTTTTGTAGTGGTGAACCGGAAGGGGCCAAGGCCAATATAGTCGCAGCCTTCAGCGATGCGTTGCCGCACGTCATCCAGGGTATTGGCCGTACCACCAATGATCTTGCCTGTTCCCAATAATTGCCTGGCTTCGGGAACCGGCATATCGGATAAGCCCACATGAATACCGTCGGCATCAATTTCTTTTGCCTGCAGCACAAAATCATTAACAATAAAAGTAGCCTTGTAAGCTTTGCAGCGGTCGCGTACCTGTATAGCCAACGAGCGCACCTCGTGCTCTTCCAATGTTTTTGCGCGCAGCTGAATCCAGGAACAACCGGCATCGAGCGCTGTTTGTATATTCCGAAGCTGCCCTGCGGGTGTATCTCCCTGTGATATGTATTGAAGTTTACTAAACATATAATTTTGTTTATACTATTGGCGGGAACAATGGCTTTGCGTCTGAAAGCCATTGATCTTTCAAGTCCCGGAATGCTTCAAGGGGACTATTATCCTCCCATATGGCACCCAGTACAGCCACTCCTTTAAACCCCATTTGCAGCGGTTTTGTACAGTTGTGTTTATCAATGCCTCCTATCGCAATTAATGGCGACACAGCCTCTGTCACCTGTTTGCATCCGCAGAGATTGACATTGGCCCTGTATCCCGTTTTTGAAATGCTATCGAACACAGGGCCCAGAAAAGCATAACTAAAGCAAGTGGACAACGATCTGGCAGCTTCAACATCATGAAGCGAAGTCGATAACCTGAATCCTGCCGCCACCAGTTCGCGCCAAAAGATCTTATCAGTTTTTAATCTTGCATCTTCTGTAAAATGCAAGCGCGTTAACCCTGTCTCCAATGCCAGCGCATGATGGTGATGCAGCGCTATTCGCTGGTAATATTCCGGATCAATAGCCGCAAGCAGCTCTTTTACCTCCGTCAAAGAGGCAGCAGGCTTGCGCAGGTGAAAATGAAACAGGCCGGCTTTAAACAAGCTGTTAATTATACCCGCTTCATTTTTTACCGGGTGCGGACTGGAGATTACAGCTAACATCAGGAATAGATATTACTGCCCTGCATTTTAAATTCTTCTGCCTTTTCAAACAAGCCTGAGGCAGCAGACTCCCTGATCTCCTGCGTTATTTGCATAGAGCAGAATTTAGGTCCGCACATAGAACAGAAATGAGCCACCTTGGCGCCATCCGCTGGTAGGGTTTCATCATGGAATGACCGCGCCGTATCGGGATCGAGCGATAAGTTGAACTGATCTTCCCAGCGGAATTCAAATCTGGCTTTGCTTAGTGCATTGTCACGGTATTGCGCGCCGGGATGGCCTTTCGCCAGATCTGCAGCATGTGCTGCCAGCTTATAGGTGATCACGCCATCTTTCACATCCTTTTTATCCGGAAGTCCCAGGTGTTCTTTAGGCGTTACATAACAAAGCATGGCAGTACCAAACCAACCAATCATAGCAGCACCTATAGCCGATGTTATGTGATCGTAACCGGGAGCGATATCAGTAGTCAGGGGGCCAAGCGTATAGAAAGGCGCTTCATGACATTCACGCAACTGTTTATCCATGTTTTCCCTGATGAGATGCATAGGCACATGCCCAGGGCCTTCGATCATCACCTGTACATCATGTTTCCATGCAATCTTTGTCAATTCACCAAGGGTCTCCAATTCTGCAAACTGAGCTGCATCGTTGGCGTCGGCGATGGAGCCCGGGCGAAGGCCATCACCTAAGGAGAAAGCCACATCGTAGGCTTTCATGATCTCACAGATCTCTTCGAAATGAGTATAAAGGAAATTTTCTTTATGATGTGCCAGGCACCACTTTGCCATGATGCTGCCACCACGGGAAACAATGCCCGTTACTCTTTTTGCTGTTAGCGGTATATACCGGAGCAAGACACCTGCATGAATCGTAAAATAGGAAACACCTTGTTCAGCCTGCTCGATAAGCGTATCGCGGAAGATCTCCCAGGTAAGGTTTTCTGCTTTGCCATTCACTTTTTCAAGCGCCTGGTAAATAGGCACTGTGCCAATAGGAACGGGAGAATTGCGTATGATCCATTCACGGGTTTCGTGAATATTCTTGCCGGTAGAAAGATCCATAATAGTATCCGCTCCCCAGCGGCAGGCCCATACCGCTTTTTCCACCTCTTCTTCAATAGAGGAAGTGACGGCGCTGTTGCCGATGTTTGCATTTATCTTCACCAGGAAATTCCGGCCTATGATCATAGGTTCCGATTCCGGGTGGTTGATATTATTGGGAATGATAGCCCGTCCTGCAGCAATTTCATCTCTTACAAACTCAGGCGTAATAAATCCCTGGGGCGTATTAGCGCCAAAGCTCTGTCCCGGGTGCTGTTGTGTTAAGACTTCATAGGAGCCATTCAGCTGTTGCTTCAGATCCGTGATCCGCTGGTTTTCCCTGATAGCGACATATTCCATTTCGGCAGTTACAATGCCTTTACGCGCATAATGCAGCTGTGAAACATTGGCCCCCTTTTTCGCGCGCAAAGGAGTGGCAATATGCTCAAACCTAAGCGGAGAAAGGCTTTCGTCAGCCAGCCGTTGCCGGCCATACTCTGAAGAAAGTTCGTTCAGCGGCTCAACATCACCCCTGTCGAGGATCCATTGCTGGCGCAGGCGGGGAAGCCCTTTCCTGATATCGATGTTTACATTATCATCGGTATACGCACCACTGGCATCATATACAGTCACCGGGTTGTTGGCTTCGAGCGTTCCATTGCCAAGCCTGGTTGGCGAGAGCATTATTTCCCGCATCGCCACTTCGATAGGATGCAGCAGACCCTTTACATAAATTTTACGGGAACCGGAGATAGCACCGGTTGACACAGCCTGCTGTGAAGGCATTTTTTCCTGTTTACTCATAGCTTAACCTCCTTGTGTTGCTTTAATGATGAGAATAGTGTCGTTTGGCTGCACGATATAGCTGTCGTGCTGCGTTTTAGGGATTACAGTATTGTTCACTGCTACGGCAACGCCATTGCGTTTACTGCCAAGCTCAGCAGCTACAATGCTTTCGAGTGTTGCCCGTTCGGCAATTTCTTTGGGACTATTGTTTAAGATAATTGTCATTCCTGTAACAATTTTAACTTTAGGAATGACATGCAGGCGCGTGAAAGTTATATAAAGCGCATGAAGTTGTCTTTACTTTTTCCCTTCGGCAGTACTAACTGCATCAGGTTCAAAGGGTATCATCTCAGCCCATACAGGCACCCCTAAAGTTTAGTGAAGGTAGACAATTATTTGAAAAATCAAAATCCTGAAAAAATTAGTTTCTGCCGAAACGTGGTCCGGAGAACAAGGGCGATCCTATCCTGATACCCGTAGAACTCTTATTACCATTGAGATACGACGCAATAAAGTCAACCCGGAAAAATCCAAGAATATTTTCAAGGCCGGCAAATGCTTCTACATAGTTGTTGTTGCTGTTTACGTAAAATGTATTGGAACCAATTACAAGGAACCAGTTCAACCGTTTAAACAACGGAATTTTATTAGTAAGCATTCCTTTTAAATGATATTCCACATGGCCGGCGCCATACAGCGATGCCGTGGTGCTGTTGGCATAATAAGGCGCCAACTGAAAGCTGTTGAGGTAACGGCCTGCGAAGATCAACTGGTTGCCATTGAAATGCTGGTAGTCCTGTATGGGCACCCGCTTGCTGTTAAGGAAGCCACCTGCATTCACTCCATAACTCAACTCACCTTTTAATTTCAAGTCGATATTGTCCCATATTGAAACGCGCCACTTATCGAAGTCTACATCACTACCCGCTATATCTTTCACACCCTTTGTATAAGCAACTTCAAAAACAGGCCAGTCAGATCCAAATGCTATTTTCCTGTCCGGCATTTGTATATAATACTGTCCTGGCTGGTATTGCCATTCTATATCAAAGCTCACTGCCTGATGCCGCGAAAACTGGCTGCTCAACTGTTCGTAAGGATAGTTGGGGGTAAATTCACGGTTCTTTTTAAAGAAAGAATAGTTGGATGTATTCTCCAAAGGAAGACGGTCTTCATACAATACAGCCACATTGAAACGCATGCTATTATCCCATCGCTTACTATAACGGAGCTCACCGAAATAGTTTTCATAAATCTTCATATAAGCACGGTGTTCCAGCAGGGTATAAACTGAGTTAAAGAAAGGAGTAATTGGTTCATTACGATTAAACTGTGTAACTCTTTTCCCCCCGCTTAATTGCCAGCTACTACGCTTTTCTACCCACTCGCCTTCTTCATTCCGGGCTATTCCTGAGAACACAAAACTACCAGCTGCATAAAAATGTGTGTTACTGGTCCCATAACGCAGGTTAGGAATAAAGCTTAACTGGCGGCGTGTTCTTCCCCATTTCTGCTGAAACTTCGCCTTCATTTTTACAGCATAGCCCTCTACAGCATTATATTCTACCATTGAACCCAACGGCTCCCAGCTAAAACTCCACGGATGCTCCGGATGATAATCGGATACTTCAATTCCGTTTACAAACACATTAGAGAAGTTTAAGCTGGCCTCAGCCTTTCGGATGGAGTCCTTGTTTGCTTTTACCCAGGCAGGGTCGGAATGTAATTCATGTATGCTATCTTTAAAAGCATAGTCTTTGAGCTCTTCAGGTTCCAGTTGAACAGGCCGCATGCTATCCCAATAATGTTTGGGCTTCTTGTTTACACCGGTATCATAGCTTATAACCACCCTGTTAAAATATTTCTCTCCAAATTGAGGCAGTGTATCATATTTACTAAAAACATTTAAAGCACTTCCCGCCATTTCAACGCCGAGAATATTAAGCGAAAAGCTAATTACCTGATCTTTCACCTGCCATATGTCAGACGATAGCGGCATCTGAATTTGCTTGATCAGCATAGAGTCTATCAAGGTAAGCTGCGATTCTTTGGTAAGTAACAGCTCCAGGCTATGAATGCGCCAATCACCTTCTGTAATATTGATGATGCCCGAAAATAAAGGTTCATATTTCCGTTTAGGCATAACTTTAATCCTGCTTATCTCCTTGCCATCTTCATAAAAAGAACCGCTGTATTTGTACTTGTAATAGTGTAATGCATCGTCGGCAACAGGAGATACAAATCCGCGGGACATTGAACCTGTAGACATCACATTCACATTGTTCTCGTAAAAGTTGATCACTGAAGGAAAATTAAAACCATAACCGTTGCTGCCGCTTTCCCTACCGGATAATACTTCGAGCTTTGCCTTACCCGGCTTTTTCATCGCCAGCCTGGTAAGTGATTCCGACAAATAAACGACGCCTTTACCTGCCGAATCCAACCCCATTTCTTTGCGCGTTTTTTCATCTATTTTTTGTCCCATAAATTTATCCGGCGTTTTTCGCAACTTTATCAGCATTTTGATATAAGCTTCACTGGTAAATGAATCCAGCGGTTCAACATAGGAAGGACGCATCTTGATCGCATTCCTGATAATTGCATAAGCCGGATCTTCACCGCCTGCTTTCACAACAACTTCACCTATATTATCCTGCAAAGGCAGGAGACTGAAGTTCAGCGTTAATGGTTCTTTTGAAACAGAGACCTTCTTTTCCTGCCGTTCGTATCCAACATACTGACAAACTATGGTGTTAATACCCGGCTCTATCGTGAGCGTATAAGCACCCTGCATATTGGCGGTGGTACCCCTGGTAGTTCCTTTAATAAGAATGGAAGCATAAGAAAGGGGCTCTCCTTTCTCATTGGTTACAACACCAGTCAGGATAGCAGCATTGGCGCTTACACTCAAAAATAAAAGCAGTAAAAGTTGGGCGTAGTTTTTCATTCACTAAAAATAAATGCAGGCCATTATTTTTTTCCCGCAAAATGACTTGCGGAAAACGGGAAAAAAAAGACAACGGGGTCTGAGGTGATAATCAATCAATTAATAGAAATATCCCCGCCCGCTCGCTGGTAGGAGTGGGAACGATCTTTGATACAGGTATATTAAAAAACCTATGGGAGTAGGTGGAATTATCGGGCGCCGGTGGCGGATATTCAAACAGGAATCGCTGATATTATTTTACGCTGTTCAGCAAAGGGACACCCCGGTTCTTCCCAAACTGCTGATAGGCATTACTCTTTTGTACCTGGTAAGTCCGGTAGATGCGATACCCGATGTTATTCCTTTTTTCGGCTACATCGACGACCTGTTAATTGTCCCTTTCCTTATGAACGCCTCCTTCAGGCTACTACCAGGCCACATAAGAGAAGCCGGCGCTTTACAGGCCCGCCGGCAAAAAAGAAGAATAACCCGGCTATTTATAATCTTCCTTATTGTAATACTCCTGGCTATGACAGGCATTTTCATTCTCGCCTGGAAGATCACAGGTTATGTAATGGACAGCTGGTAAAGTACTACAAAGGCCACGTTAAAATTAACGCGGCCTTTGTAGTACTGGCAGGCAATGCTTAGTTACAGTTCACTGCAATATCAGCAGTAGCTCTATAAATATTTGTGCCGCTGTTATAAGTGGCTACACCTGTCAGGCTTGCGTTGGTAGTTGCGCCTGTGAAATTGAAATTCGCAGATTTGAAATCCATAACAGCAGAATAACTTTTTGAGCCATAGTAAGTGTCTATCCTGTATCGCTGGTCGTTTAGCAGGTTAAATTTCGCAACACCATTATACACATAAACGGTTTTGTAATAGGTATAGGCCGTTCCGTTCCATAAATAAAGAGACGCAGCATTGGTAACATTAGCTACAATATTCTTATTGGAACAACGTGCATTTATCTTCAGATCCACCGTTGTTAATTTAGGAAACGTTACAGACGAAGGAACAGTAACGGTGAGCTCTCCTGTACTACAAGGATTGAATGCAGCAGACTCAGCCAGTTTAACGCCAAACTGATCAGCTACTATTACTTTTACCCCGGTCATATTGGGTGTGCTTCCGTAGAAATTGTAAACTCCGTTATTATAAATAGTAGCCATACCGCCGGCATAAGTGGTAAGCGGCTGTCCGCTTGCTGTAGCAAGGTATATCTTTCCATAAAAAGAATTCACCCCGGCCTTAACGGTAACTTTTACAGGAGCGGAAGAACTCTTGTAACAAGAACTGGTGCCATTCATATAATAAGGCCAGTCGATATTCCAATAGGAGAGGTGCGCCATGTTGTAGGTCATTAGAAGCTTGCCGCCGCTGGTGCTGATTGTTCCGTTTGTTTCAAACTTCCATTGTCCTGTTTTCTCGTCCAGGCTCCAGATAGGAATAATATCGCCGGCCTTCACCACAACGCCCGTATTAGGGTTAACAAGCGTACTGCTGATTTGCATAGTTACCTGCAAAGGCTGTGAAAAGCTTTTCACTACAGTATTCCCTACTTTCATGTTAACAGCCAGAAAGCCGGCAGTAACGAAGGTTACGCCACCCGGGATAGACTGTCCATTCTCGCCAAGGATATTATTCGCATTAAAACCACCGGGGAAGGCGTCCAATGACGCCTGTGTGCCGGTACCATAATAAACCACTTTGGCATCCAGATTACCAGATGTGATCTGTGTGCCGTTCTCAGCAAAAAATTTAGTTCCCGCCGGTAATGCAATAGACGCCATTTCAGTTGTAGAAGCTGTAGTGGATGTAGCAATAGTTGCAGCTGTTACAAGCGATCCGGACAAAAGCGTAGCCTGTTGTACTCTTGCAGAAGTACCATCTGCAGGTTTTGCATACTCTACCAGGCGTACTTCTTTCGTATAAACAGAATCGGAGATGATAGTTACATTTTGTACTACAGGAGTAAAACCCTCTACATTCGCCACCAGTGAAAAATTAACCGGATGTTCCGCAGATGGAGCTGCTGTTTTTTCAAGCATCAGCGCCAGCACACCACCTTTTGTTTTAAATGTTTTTCCACCTTCAGGCGTTACAACAGATGTCGCATTTTGCCCGGTTACCGTTACCTCAAAGTCGGCAGGCTGCGTTGTAGCGGTGCTGCTGGCATTTGCAAAATGAAATAACATTGGGCTGGTATAGATATCGGTGTTCACTGTTACCTCTACTCCCTCACTTGGCTTCTTACAGGCCTGCAGTAAACAACAGCTGAAAAGAAGACATACAACAGCAAGATTAAATAACGAATTTCTTGTATTCATGAAAACAGATAATTAGAGTTTGAAGTTGAAATTGAGCTGAAGAACAGGCAACCATCTGTATTCGCTCATATTAGATTGAAACTGCTGCTGACTTTTATCGTCAACGGTAAGCATACCTGTTGAAGTAAACCTGGTTTTGGGTGCTACAAGGTAATAGGTACCCATGTCGAGCGTAATATTAAACCGGTGCCTGGGGAAAGCTCTGAAAAAAGCAAAGCCACCATAAGGAGCAAAGCCCTTCCAGTCAACATCTGCTGTAAGTGTACCCAGTTGCTCAGGCGAATAGGTAATATCGCCAAAGCCTGCTTCTTCTTTTGCTGTACGCTCAATGGTCCCCTTTGCTTTCAGGAAATAAGCGCCACCGGCAACAAAACGAAAACCCTGGCCAATAAGCGGGTAATCGAGTAAGAGGTGAATATTGGTGAATTTTGCGGCAAAACGGTCGTCAGTATCGAAGTTATCAAGATTGATAACATTCTTTACTTCTACAGGAATAATGCTGGTTCCCAGTCTTGCCGATAGTTTTTTGTAGAAGTTATACTTCAGTTCTACACCTGCTCCCTGGCTTCCCAGGTGCAGGTTAATGCTTTTATCGCCTTCTAACTGGGCGTAAGAGCATACGGAAGTTGCTAAGCCAATAGCCAGCAACAGCGTGCGTACGGATTTCATGCTTCAGAGTTTAAGGATGGGCAGCAGCCAGCTGCCGATAGTAAAGTAGTCTGTTATGGCGCAAATGTATAGCGCCTTATTGCAATTCAGCAAATTTTACTTTAAAGTTTTTTTCAACTACTTACACATAGGTATGCCCATGTATATAGGTAAAAGCATTCACCCGGACAGGGGAAATGCAACGGATGTAATAATCCGGCTGCTCTTTGCTAAATTTGCATCATGAAACCGATCCTTTTTTATTGTTACGATGCCTATTGCGGCTGGTGTTATGGGTTTAGTCCTGTAATTAAAAAGATCACTGAAAACTTTCCCGACCTGCAGACCGAAGTGCTGTCGGGTGGCATGATACTGCCTGAAAAACCGGTTCCTATTGCAGCTACGGCAGGATACATCCAGAAAGCCTATAAAACTGTGGAAGAATATACCGGTATCCGATTTGGCAGCGATTACCTCTGGCATATCAATAACGCGGAAGAAAGCGATTGGTTTCCCCATTCAGAAAAACCAGCGATCGCACTCTGTATTTTCAAGGAGTTTTATCCCGAAAGACAGGTAGAATTCGCTGCCGACCTTCAGTATGCATTACATTACGAAGGACGCGACCTTACAGATGATGCAGCTTATGAACACCTGCTGGAGAAATACTCCATCAATAAAGAGCTCTTCTACAGCCGGCTGGCCAGCGAGGAGTATAAAGACAGGGCGGCCTATGAGTTTTCACTCGTGAAACAGCTGCAGGTAAATGGCTTTCCATGTGTATTGCTCCAGGTTACAGAAAGCAAATTTCAACTGCTGGCAAAGGGCTATACCGATTACGAAACGCTGGAAAGCAGGTTGAAAGCTGCGCTGGCATCTTAAATAATAGTATTTTGTTTTTATAAAAACAGAGGTTGTACCAACAGTACAACCTCTTTGAATTTAATGGGTATATCGAAATCGTCTATAAGCTGAAGCCATACGCCACACGTAAGGCTACCTGCTTGGTATAATCATACTTTGTAAATTCTTCGTATTTCACACTAAAATCCCAGCCATTCTGGAAGGCAACACCCACAGCGGGCGAGTATACGAAGGATGTACCAAACCCGTCGTTGGTACCAAAACCGGCACCCGCTTCCAGGTTAACATAGAAATTTTGAGTAGGGAAAACTTTAACACCCGCTTTTAACGGAATAATACCTACAGAGGATACAAAATCCTTCTTAAAGAAATGCGTATAACCTGTAGTGACAATAGCACTAACACTGTTTCCTAAACCTTTCTGAAGACGAAGGTCGCCACCTAATACAAAAGGCTTGGGATCTTCAAGTCCCGAACCAACATTAACACCAATGCCCAAGCGCCAGGGGCTTTGCGCTTTTGCCGATAATGCCATTGCAAACACACACGCAATAGCAGCTAACAGTTTGATCGAATGTTTTTTCATTTGTTTATTTTTGGTTACAAATAACCCGTGATGCTCACACAGGGCTTTGCAACGGCTATATGCACAAATGATGCCAGTTGATACAAACAGTTGAAAATCATTGCCGTAAAAACCAGATAACAGCTCCCGCACCAAGCAGCATCACTACCACACAAATAATAGCAAGCCATATAATGCCTTTGTCTTCCTCTATATACTTCGATGATCTTTCATTTACAGGAATGAATTGTTCTGCATCTGTTTCCCGGCGGTGTCTGGCATTCCTGCGCCTGATCAACTCATTTGTTTCATTTTTGTAATTCAGTTCCTCAAAACTTATGGGCGGAGGTATCTCCCATTCGGTAGCACCCGGAGGTAAAAGCAGCTGCGCCATAAGCACCTCCTCCCTGAAACCGGGAGAACGCAACAGCAGTTCCTCGAATTCCTGTTTTTGATTGTCGTTCAGCAGGCCCAGCACATATTGTTCAATGACACCGGAATTGATGTAGTGTTGTAGTCGGTCCACAGGTAGTTTAAATTAATGGCAATAACATCATATTATAAAAATAAATAAAAAAGAGTAAAGTCTTTTATAAATTATTTTTATGGCATCAATGAGAGATGCCAAGCGCCATTTGCAGTAAGGCCACCACATCGGACTGAATAAGATCCTGTACAAGTTCTTTTTTGGCAGCCTGTAATTTCATCATTTTTTCTTCTACAGTATCGGGACAGATCAGGCGTACTGCCACTACATTTTTCTGTTGTCCTATTCTATAGCAACGATCTATCGCCTGGTTTTCAACAGCAGGGTTCCACCACGGATCTACAAGATATACATAGTCGGCCTCGGTAAGATTAAGCCCCGTACCTCCTGCCTTCAGGCTTAGCAGGAAAACACGCGTATCTTCCTTATTTTTAAAATCATTTACCACAGCTTCCCTGTTAAGCGTGCTTCCTGTTAATAATGCATACTTAAGATGACGCTTTCCCAATTCCTTTTCAATGAGCGAAAGCATAGACACAAACTGTGAAAACACCAGTACTTTATGGTTCACCGTTTTTTCCATCAGTTGCTCCATCAGCATCTCCATTTTAACGGAAGCATTTCCATGAACCGCATCCTCGCCCAGCAAAGCCGGCGCATCACAGATCTGCCTTAACCTGGTGATCCCTTTCAGCACATGCATTGTAGTAACATGCTGCTCCTCGTTACGTTCTCCTTCCAGATAATCACGCAACTCTTTCTCATAAGCATCATATGCTTTCCGCTGTTCTTCACCCATAGGACAATACAGCAGCATCTCTGTTTTATCAGGCAGCTCGGTAGCAACCTGCTGCTTTGTTCTTCTTAAAATGAAGGGATGTATCTTCTGTTGTAGTTCTTTAGCCCGGCGGCTGTCCTTAAATCTGTCGATAGGTATTGCATAAACATCCCTGAAAAACTGTTTACTCCCCAGCAAACCAGGGCATGCAAACGACAACTGGCCGTACAAGTCAAAGGTGTTATTCTCAACCGGCGTTCCCGTTATAACAACCCTGTTCCGGCTTTGTAACAGGCGCATTGCTTTATAACGCTGGGAATTGGTATTCTTGATATTCTGCGATTCGTCGGCAAAAACATAATTAAACCGGAAACGGCGAAACATCGCATTATCCGATAATAACATACCATACGAGGTAAGCACTACTTCATAGTCGTGAAAGACACGCTCATCCGTAGTCCGTGAAGTACCATGGTGTGTATAAACTCTGATAGACGGCGCCCATTTTTCTATTTCATCGCGCCAGTTAAACAGCAAAGAAGTAGGCGCAACAATAAGGTTATTATTGGTAGCGACCTTATGCCGCTGCGATAAAATAAAAGCTATGATCTGTACCGACTTGCCCAATCCCATATCATCAGACAAACATCCACCAAAACTAAACTCGTCGAGAAAGTTGAGCCAGTTAAGCCCCTGCCATTGATAATGCCGCAATGTAGCCTGCAACTCGTGGGGAACAGGTATTTCACGGATAGCATCGGGAGAACTGAACTCGCGCTCATAGTGAGCAAGCTCCTCCTTCACCGTTTCATCCAGCATCGCATCTTCATACACCTGGCTTACGGATGCAAAGTTTATTTTAGGTGTAGACAGCAAATCGTCAATGATTTCGCCAATGCTAAAGTATTCATCCAGCTTAGCCAGCCACTCTTCCGGCAAAACTCCCAGGGTGCCATCATCAAGCTCAACATAGCGGCTCTTGTTGCGAACCGCTTTATGCAGTTGCTTTAGTGCTGCCTTTTTCTTGCCAAAGCGAACATCCATGGAAGTATTAAACCAGTTCTGGCCACTGGTGACCACAATTTGTATCTTTACTTTATGGGCGTTAAGCCTGTTGTTCTTAATATCATTAAAGCCATACACCTGTATACCTGCTTCACGCCAGCTGTCGAATACGGGCAGAAACCACTCTTCGGACAACAACCCGGCTTTAGGTAAATAGAAATAGGTGAACTCATTATCCACCTGTTCCGCAAAGTCAGGATGCTGCTGTAACAGCATGCCAATAAATTCATCCTCTGCCCTTTCATTACGCCTCACCTGGAAAGTATTGCCTTTGCTATCCTGCAAATAGATCTGCTTTTTGGAACGCACCTCTATTTCCACATCCCCATACCGCATTACCGGGGTAATGTTTACATGAAATTCAGCATCAGAAAGGAATACCATTTTTTCAGCCTGCCCGCGAATACCCTGTTCCTTCAACTGCTGCGGCGTGCCCGCTTTTACAAAAGAATAATTAATGTGAATCTTTTCTTCCAGTGGCGCCAGCAGCTTTTGCTGAAAAGAAGCAAAATCGGATTTTGCAATCATCAAACGGTACTGGTGTTTCCTGAAGAAATCAACCAGCTTTAATAAATGGAACCCGGCAATCAGGTATAACCATTCTTCATTGCTGATAAAATAATCATATTTTGTAACAAGCCCGCTTAGCTCAACCGCGCGGCCATTGATAACCAGGTGGGCATATACAGTATAAAAGCCTTCGCTGCGCTCTACCATCAGCTTTAACTGGTGGATCATTTCGCCCATCTTAACGGGCTGCAGTGAACCCACGATCACGTTTTCCGACACAGTTCCATTATGGCTGTAAAATGGCAGTCCGGCCGGATTTTTTACCAATGCACGTAATGCCTCTATATCGGCTTCCGATCGTCCTTCTTTGATCTGGTTCTGAAACCTGCTGATAGCCGTGAAGAATTTGGCATACTGCACATTTTCCGTTTTCCATAGTTCATCCAAAGGATTAAGAAGCCGCAGCGGATTTTTAAGTTTACCCGATTGGGTTGTTGCAACCTCATATAATTCTGCCACCAGGTGCCTGTAATATTTATGCTGCCGGAGCACCACTATTTTTTGTGCAATTCCGGCAGGCAGCGGTATATCTGCCTGTGCCTGAGGCGCTAAAAGCTGCTCCTGCAAATAGTGTATTTTATCCTGGGTTACCTGGAACAAAAAGGCCGCTTTTTGAAATGTTAAAAATCAATTGGTACGAACAGCAAAATAAGCGAAAGCATTATAAAGAACACCGTTTTTAATTGCACATATAAAGCAAGAACATTAAATTGCTTGTGTATTATAAATCGATTGCTATGACTGAAGCCTCCACTATTAGATCAGTACAAAAAGATACCCGTATTAATATTCACCGTGCAGCAGATATTGCTTATTGGACCCAGAAACTGGAAGTATCTGTTATTAACCTCAAGATAGCTGTAAGCGAAACTGATGGCTCTGCGGCTAAGGTAGAGGAATGGCTGCGTATGAAGAAATTCATTAAATAGCTTCCTGTAGATAAGGTATTACATTTTTGTTCAATCGGCATCATCCGCTTCGCCCGGGAGTCCTATTTGTGCAACTCTGCCTATCTGCCCATCCTCCAGCCGTACTTTAATACCCCTGGAATGAAAAGGTGCAGAAGTAAGCAGATCTTTCACAACACCATAGGTTAATTTACCGGATCGCTGATCCTTTTTCAGGATAATGGCTACTTCGAGACCAGGATATATTTCGTTACGATATCGTCCACTCATAGCAGCAAAACTAAGTTATTTCATCCCCCCGAATACCGGTACCCGTTTAACAGGCGGGTACCATTTGTTTATTTAGGGCTGCCCCATGCCGTTATAACAATGCTCCTGGCCCCTCCATAATTACGGTGCTCACACAAATAAATACCCTGCCAGGTACCCAGCGCCAGCCTGCCATTATGAATAGGAATGGTAACTGAACTTCCCAGCATAGCCGCTTTCAAATGTGCAGGCATATCGTCGGGCCCTTCATCGTTATGCCGGTAATCAGGATCATTTTCAGGAACTGCCTTGGTAAAATAAGTTTCAAAATCCATCCTTACCGTGGGATCTGCATTCTCGTTAATAGTAAGCGATGCAGAAGTATGCCGTATAAATACCTGGCACATGCCTGCTTTTAATTTACTTATCTCCGGCAAAGCCTGCACTATCTCATTCGTAATAAGATGAAATCCTCTTTTACGCTCTTTTAATGATATGGCCTGCTGATAAATTTCCATTCTTTTTTTATTGCAAATTTAGCCCGATACATCACTGGTATCCGCAGGAAGAGGATTGGGCTCCAGTTTATCGAGCTGTTTAATTTCTTCCGCTTCGCCCGCCATTTCTTTTTTAGCATCCAGGAATCCATGCAGCCATAAATTCAGGGCGTCAAGGGTTTCAGCCCCGCTTAATTTGTCGCCCCAGGAACAAATGATCGTAGGCAGGTCGTTATCCTCCGGATGTAAAGCCCTTGCAATTTTCGACAAAGTATTCCTGATCTCGTCAAAATGATTATTAGGTGGTGTTGCATGCATAAGTTTCGTTTACAGGAAGCGCTGCAATAGTTGTACCAGCAGCATAATCAGCCTTTTGCAAACATTTCCTGATTTGGTAAACATATTGCCGTCCTGCAATGCATCTTTGTTGCCTCTTCAGTACAATGCCCTGTCTGTTAATGCAGGTTGAATATATTTTTATGGCGCGATAAAAAAGCGGTCCTTTTAACCGGGGGCCGCTTTTCATTTAGGGTATCGATTAATTTCCTACATTCATTTGCTATTTAAGATGTTATGATGAAAAGATCCTTACCAGGCCTGCTATTGGCAACATTGCTGCTGGCAGAAGGTTGCCAGGAAAGCACCCGCGAAAACAAGGCAACGGAACAAGACAGCGCCGCTACGCTGCAACCCGTTGTTAAAGAAGTGGAAGTAAAACCACAAAGCAAACCCGAAACCGGCCAGTATTGCTATATAAACAAAGTATATGAGCAAAATGGCAGCTACTATATCGATGCCGACTATGTTCAGTTCCTGATGGGCAAACCTGCAGTCGCCGCCGCCAGAAAGCGCGGAGATGCGGAACGCATCATTAAAAACGGAGATACCACCTGGTCACTGCCCAACGACTATTATATTCTCAATGAAAACGGGAAACAAAGAACGCTGAAACTGGCGCCTGAATTCGAGTTCACCGCTGTTAGAACAGATAATGGCAAGGGCAGCCTCCCCGCCGTTGAATACCTGAAACAAAGAGCTGAAAACGGCCTGTTCATCCTCACGCTTGACGCCAATGAAACAGTGCTGGCCATCAAAGAACAATATCTGCCTTAATTCATTCTTTTATATTCAAACAGAAACACGTGAAAAAAATTCCATTATTCATCCTCACAGCTTCAGTAAGTATGATGATATCGTGTGACAGCAATAACAAAAACGCCAAAGCGGGTTCCGACAGCTTAACCGCTTCCAACCCATTTTATGCTCCCAGTAAACTGCCTTTTGGCGTACCGGATTTCGGAAAGATCAAGGATAGCGATTTTAAACCCGCTATGGAAGCCGGCATTAAAGAGCAACAGGCCGAGGTGCAAAAGATTGCAGACAATACCGCCGCTCCCGATTTCGAAAACACCATAGTAGCCCTGGAAAAAAGCGGGCAACTGTTAAGCCGCGCCAACCATGTGTTCGACCTGCTTACCAGCGCCAACACCAATCCTACGCTACAGGCCGTACAGGAAGAAATGGCACCCAAGCTCGCAGCCAACAGGGATGCCATTTATCTGAACAGTAAATTGTTCAGCAAAGTATCGGCTTTATACGCCCGTCGCGATTCCCTGCAGCTCGATGCCGAATCCAAACGCCTGCTGGAATACTACTACCAGAAGTTTGAACTTGCCGGCGCCAAACTTTCGGAAGCCGACAAAGACAAGCTGAAAGCACTGAACCAGGAAGAAGCTACTTTAAGCGCCAAATTCAATAACCAGTTGCTGGCAGCCGCCAAAGCAGGCAGCCTCGTAGTAAATGATAAAGCAGAACTTGCCGGCTTATCGCAAAACGAAATAGATGCAGCCGCACAAAATGCAACTGATGCCAAACAACAGGGCAAATGGATGCTTCCGCTTCAGAACACTACACAACAGCCCGCCCTGCAATCACTCACCAACAGGGATACCCGCAAAAAATTATATGAACGCTCCTGGAATCGTGCTGAACGTGGCGATACCAACGATACGCGCGAAGCCATCAGCCGTATTGCAGAAATAAGGTCTACCCAGGCCAAGCTGCTTGGCTTCCCCAACTATGCTGCCTGGAAACTTGGCGACCAAATGGCAAAAACCCCGCAGGCTGTTAGCCAGATGCTCGGTAAACTGGTGCCTGCCGCTACCGCCAAAGCACGCCAGGAAGCAGCAGAGATCCAGTCTGTAATAGACAAAGAAAACGGTGGCTTCCAGCTGGAAGCACAGGACTGGAACCTCTATGCCGAAAAAGTACGTAAAGCCAAATACGATCTTAATGAAGAAGAAATAAAACCTTATTTCGAACTGGATAAAGTGCTTCAAAACGGCGTATTCTATGCAGCTGAACTGCTTTACGGCCTTACCTTCAAAGAAAGAAAAGACCTTCCCGTATACCATCCCGATGTAAGGGTCTTTGATGTGATAGACCATGACGGCAGCCAGATAGGCTTGTTCTATGGCGACTTCTATAAAAGAGACAACAAGAACGGTGGTGCCTGGATGAGCAATCTGGTAGAACAATCGCACCTCATGGGTACCAAACCTGTGATCTACAACGTATGTAACTTCACAAAACCCGCTGCCGGCCAGCCAGCACTCATAAGCTTTGATGACGTTACCACCATGTTCCACGAATTTGGCCATGCCCTTCATGGACTCTTCGCCAACCAGAAATATGTGAGCCTCTCCGGAACAAGTGTAGCCCGCGATTACGTGGAATTTCCTTCACAGTTCAACGAACACTGGGCTTCCGACCCCAAGGTATTTGATCACTACGCAGTACATTATAAAACCGGCGCAGCAATGCCGCAGGCGCTGAAAGACAAGATCAAAAAAGCAGCAACCTTTAACCAGGGCTACGCTTTAACAGAAATACTCGCAGCCTCTGAACTGGATATGCAATGGCATACCATTCCTGCCGGCAGCGCCAAACAAAATGTAGACAGCTTTGAAACAACAGCACTTAAAAAAACAAATCTTTACTTAACACAGGTGCCGCCCCGTTACCGTTCCAGCTACTTCCTCCACATCTGGAGCAATGGCTATGCCGCAGGCTACTATGCTTATACCTGGACCTCTATGCTTGAAAATGACGCCTATGCCTGGTTCGAAGAACATGGCGGCCTTACCAGAGAAAACGGCCAGCGTATCCGCGATATGATCTTATCAAAAGGCAATACCGAAGATTACAATACCATGTTCCGCAACTTCAGAGGTAAAGACCCTGATATTAAACCGTTGCTGAAACAGCGGGGATTGCTGTAAGCGTATTAAAGAAAGAAAAAGGGTTCGCCAAATGAATAGCGAACCCTTTTTCTATAGAAGGAAATATTCTATATTTTCAATAGATGATTGCACAAGTTTACAAACCTTATTCTCCGTTATCGCACATTTTCAGTGCGTAGTCATATTTTAATTTTACACTTCCTTCAATTGGCTTATTGTAATCTTTCAAGAAGTTCACAAGCCCAGAATAATCTTTAGCTCTCCAATATTTCTCTACTGCTTCATTGAATCTTTTGATTTTCCTTTCTTGTTGGAATCTATTAACCTGAAGTTGACGTATCTCCTCCAATTTCCTCCTCACTTCAGCAGCATTATTGATAACTTCATTCAGGTTTTCGTTAAGGATTTTGTTTACGTTCAAAAGCCATCTTTTCAATGCATCTTCATCTTTCAATTGAATTGCAGTTAAGTCAAGATCCTTATTGCAATAAAGCACCTTCAACTGATTGTATTCATAGAAGATATTATTTCCTTTGAAAATTAAGAAGACACCAACTTCATAAGAGGAATTGTAATCGTATGAGAATGATAATTTAAGCAATCTATGCTCATACTCTATGCTTCCTCTCATTTCTTTGCCGGCAGAAAAATCAGCAAGAAACAATGTAGGCTCTATAATAAGCTTAACTAGTTCATTAAAATCCATATTATTTTATTTTTATAGAAATGGAGGATACTCCTGCTATAGGATTATAAACCCACCCTCTACTTTCTAATAGATATCTTTCAGCTTTTAAAAAGCCCCTGTTGGAATTTGCAGCCCATTAGGATACCTGTAAGAATCAAATAAAATATCCAACACCTAAACTTATACATGAAAAATTCCCGGCTAGTTAGTCAAGGTTTAAGAACAATGACAGTTTAAATTACAAATTAAACTTCTTTATCAAACCAAATCCTTCCATATTTAACCCAATATCTCCTGTAATATCCCCAGCGTACGCAACGGCGTAAACTCCGCAATATGCAACTCTACATATTGCTGCAACGACTCCAATAACTCACGCCGCAACATCCGCGGCATCGTTATCATTTCAAGATCATTATAGAATTGTATATCGTTGATACGCGAAGCATATTGCGCCAGCTCACCACTCACATAATAAGAATGCAGAGGCGGCTCCGTTACAAACAACCCTTCTTTCAAATCCAGTATAGGGGTTTGCCTGCTGAAACTTCCCTGCACCCTGAAACCAAGTTCACTTCCCAGGTGTAACGTAAAATAAACAGGCAGGTTACCCACCAGCGCTCCCGTTCCCCTGTCAAGCTGCTTCAACGTATCTTCTATCAGGTAAAACAATTCGGGACTGGCTTCAGGCTGCCGCAGGCTGTGCTGCAGCAGCTCCACGATGTACATGGCAACAGCATTCTTTACTACATTAAACAACACCTCGTTATACAAATACGCCCAGCTATATTCCTTAATGAACTGCAAATGCTTCAGCTCATTATGATATACCTCCATGTGCAATATCGCGCCAGGCTGAAAATAACCAGCCTTGCCCTGCGATTTACGTGTGCTTTGTCTTACCCCCTTAACCATATAGCTCTGCATGCCAAACAACTCGGTATATACCGTGGCTATGACGCTGGTTTCGCCATACTTCACAGTCCTTAATACAATACCTTTTGTTGAATGCGTCATATATAGTTAAACGGTGCTTCCCGGAATATTAGTATCCGTTACATTACCCGTACGCTTTAATACACCCCACGATTGCAGCTCTCCCTTTACCGCCCTGCGGAACGAGCGGAACAATACCACCAGCATCAGCCAGCGATAGATCAGCCTTTGTGGAATAAGCCATACCAGCTGCCATGGCTTCTGCTTTTCCAATGCAAAGGCAAATAAAGCAATAGCCGCATCTACCACCATAAAAAGCAGGTAATACTTTCCTATACGTGAAGCATTTCCGGTGAAAACACCTATCAGCATCAGCAGATCGGCCAGCGGTGTAAAGAAAGGGATCACATACTTGAACAACAGCATGTCGGGAAAAGCCAGCCATCCCAGCGATCCATAACGGAAATTAAAAATAGCATCCCTGTTCTTCCAGAATGTTTGCATTACCCCAAAGCTCCAGCGGAAACGCTGCTTCATAAACTGCTTCAGCGATTCGGGCACTTCGGTGAACGCAAGCGCCTCCGACTCATTGGCAACAACATATCCGCCTTTGAGCAACCTTATAGTAAGATCACAGTCTTCTGCCAGTGTATCGGTTGTAAAACCACCCACAGCCTGAAGAGCATCTTTACGGAATGCACCTATAGCACCCGGCACCACTGTAATAGCATTCACATAAGCAAAAGCCTTACGGTCAAAATTCTGACTGGTAGTATATTCTATACTCTGCCACCTGGTAAGCATATTTACGGTATTACCAACCCGCACCGTACCGGCAACGGCGCCTACCTTAGGCCCTTCGCCGGGCAACAGAAAATGACGCATCATAAGCCCTACCGCATCGGGCCGCAACCGCGTATCGGCATCGATACATACTACGAAACCGGCGTTCGACTGTGCTATCCCAAAATTCAATGCCGAAGCTTTACCACCATTGATCTTTGTAAAGGCCCGCAGCTTAGGATGTGTGCCAAAAGCCTGCTGCACCTTTTCAAACGTAGTATCCTTGCTGCCATCATCAACAAACACTACCTCGAAGTTGGGATAATCGCACAACAGCAGGTTCTTCAACGAAGCCTCCACATTCACTTCTTCATTATAAGCCGGAACAATAATAGATACCAGCGGATATTCCCCTGTTGTATTTTCCGCAGGGGCAGAGGCAAACAGCTTCTTTTCTTTCTTCTTCTGCAAACCCGCCAGCACTGCCATGATCAGCATTCTTATAGTACTGAGAATAAGAAAAGCAATGAACAATACAAACAACAGGTGACTGACATAATACCCTGCTTCGGCAACAAAAAAGTTACCCTGGATAATATAGTAACCACTGCCTTTGGGAACCGGGGGCATCAGCTCATTTTTCTTTTTACCCAACAGATCGCCGATAGTTGTAAACGTATATCCCTGGCTTTTAAAATATTGGATGATCCTTGGCAACGCCTCAACAGTAGCATCACGCCGCCCGCCCGCATCATGCAACAGGATAACGGAACCATCATTGGCCGCATGTATACGCACTATCCGGTTAAAAACAGTATCGGCGTTATACGATGGATCATCCGTTGCCTGCCAGTCTTCCGGATCAATACTCTCGCCTATAGCCAGGTAGTTACGGTCACGGCTTAACGCAACGGGAATCATTTCCTCCATCGTCTCCGGCTCACTGTCGGCATTGAAAGGCGGACGGAAAAGTATAGTGCTATGCCCCGTAATACATTCTATGATCAAACGCGTAGCATCCATTTCGAGGTTAGCACGCTGGGCGCTGATCTTCGCAATATTAGGATGCGTGAAAGTATGGTTGCCTATCTCATGCCCTTCCCTGAAAATGCGGCGAACAAGCGGAATATTATTCTCCGCTTCCATGCCTATCAGGAAAAACGCCGCCGGCGTATGATATTTCGCCAGCGTATCAAGCACCTGCCTCGTATAAACCGGGTCGGGACCATCATCAAAGGTCAATACCAGCTTCTTGCCCACCGGCTTACCCCATTTCTTCACCACGAACATCGAAGGCAGAGAATCGTATTGCTCATCGCTGATCAGCATTTCATCTTTATCAACCTCTGCTGTTATATGTCCCGGAACAGGCTTCGATACCACATCCAGCACTTCGCCTTCACCAATATAGTCAACATCATTCGTGCTCTCCACCTTGCTGAATTCATTAAAATCAAACGACCGCAAAGCCGCTTTGCTCATAGGTTTATCATAAAAATCCCAGAGACGGCTGTCTTCACTTCCCAGGCGCCATAGCGCAGTGCCCGCCAGCCCGTATTCGGTAGCAAAACGTAACGTATTGAAATTGGTGGCTGCATCGGTACAGAAAACCGTATGCGGAATACTGTCATCATCTTTGTAATCGTACCGCAGGTTATACGAATCACCCTCAAACCTGATATCCGCTCCATAACGCCGGGCTACACTTAAGGCTTCCTGGTAAGTAACAGGCTGCCCTTTTTCATGCGCACGCCAGTCGTAACCATATCCCGCAATACACAACACCACCTTTTCCCTCGGCAGCATCCGGGTGATATGGGTAACAGCCGCCTCTATCCACTTCTGGCTGCTCACCGGCCCCGGCTGCGATTCAGCAGAGAACTCATCATACGCCATCAGGAACAGGTAGTCGTTATACTTCGCCAGGTTGGGATAATCATAATCTTCATTGAAACAAGCCACATCCTGCGTCACCAGCAGATTCTTCAGCTGAAGTGTATCGTGCAGTTCATGCAGGAAAGCCGTCAAAGGCTCGTTATTGGATTCCGTCAGTTCTTCGAAGTCGATATTCACACCATGAAAGCTATTCTTTAAAAGCACCTTCGCAATATCATTCACCAGCCTGGTTTGCTTCGCAGGATCATGAAAAATACGATGCAGCACATCGCCCCTGAACTTGTCGCCGGCAAAATTGGTAAGCATCGGCATCACCTTTACCCCCGCCTTCTTTACCAGCTCCAGCGCACGCCCATCGATATTGGTAGTTAACGTATCGGCATTGGGATCAATAAAAAACCATTCAGGAATGATAAGATTTACATGAGAAATATTCCGCTTGAGAGAGAAATAAGACTGCGCATCCCAGGCCACATAGAACGCGGCCCTTATACCAAGGCTATCACTAAACAAATTGCTGTTGCTGAGATTCAATACCGGCCCATGCTGCCCGCAGCCATGGCCTTTCATCCACTGCTTTTTGATATAACTGCGGAAACCGCGGTATTCTTTCGCAAGCTTCGATTCCCGGTAAAGCACCTGGTTGTTTTGAAGCGCCTTTTTCATTGCCTCGCTCCGGTCTTTCAACTGCGGCAACGTAGGCATATAAACATTGCGGAGTGCAAAATAAGTGATGCCCGCCGCCAGAACCAGCAGGAAAAGAAAGATACGGCCGGTCCATTTAAATCGTTGCCAGCGGCCCGGGTTAGCCGTCTGGAATATCTGTGCAGAAGGTTTAGTCTTTTCCATGAGGAATGCAAGCTACGAAGCTACCGGGAGATCAGAAAGGACAAGTAGGGTAGATAACCAAAAAAAACAGGTTGTATCCCGGTTTTATACGGTAGATACAACCTGCTGTATTATTTTACTGCTAACCTTAGTTCTCGAAGCTGCTGTAGAAATAAGGCGTCTTGGCCTCAAATTCCGCACTGCAGGTATCCACCATTTTATAAACCCTGGTAATACCCAGCGCCTTGCGCTTCTCATACACCTGGTCGTCGGAGCAATCTGTCTTCAGCAGCTTGGCGATCTGCGCATCGCTGAAACCATTTTTCTTGGCGTCTTTCAGCAATGCCTCCGGTAAGCTTTCCAGCGTATGATGCGCAATCTCTTTCTCGATATCGCAGATCTGCTGGATCTGGTAAATGAACCAACGGTCGATATGCGTAGCCTGAACAATGGTTTTTACCGTTACACCCTGCATGAGCGCATCCTTGATACGGAAAATACGATCCCATTTCGGCGTCTTGATATATTCTACCAGCTCATCGGTCTTCATCAGGCTCTTACCATAGTAACCTAAACCAATGGCATCATTCTCAAGACTGATACAAGCCTTCTGGATAGCCTCGGTAAAACTACGGCCGATAGACATTACCTCACCTACGCTCTTCATCTGTAATCCAAGCGTATCATTTGCCCCCTTGAACTTGTCGAAGTTCCAGCGGGGTATTTTCACGATCACGTAGTCCAATGCCGGCTCAAAATAGGCCGAAGTGGTTTGGGTGATCTGGTTCTTCAGTTCATCCAGGTTATAACCAATAGCCAGTTTGGCAGCTATTTTGGCAATAGGATACCCGGTAGCCTTCGAAGCAAGCGCAGAAGAACGGCTCACCCTGGGGTTGATCTCAATAGCGATCAGCTCCTCCGTTTCAGGATTCAGGGAGAACTGAACGTTACAACCACCGGCAAAGTTACCGAGGTCGCGCATCATCATGATAGCGGTATTACGCATCAGTTGAAACGCAGTATCGCTCAACGTCATCGCAGGAGCCACAGTGATGGAATCACCGGTATGAACCCCCATAGGGTCAAAGTTCTCTACGGTACAAATGATCACCACGTTATCGGCAGAGTCACGTAATAATTCCAGCTCAAACTCCTTCCATCCCAGTACCGCTTTTTCAACAAGTACCTCGTGAATGGGTGAAGCAGATAAACCGCGGTTCAGCGCTTCATCTAAAAATTCTTTGCTATGCACAAAACCACCACCGGTACCGCCAAGCGTGAAAGAAGGGCGGATCACCAATGGGAAACCAATTTCCTGGGCAAACTCTTTACCCTCGAGAAAACTGTTGGCCGTTTTGGCAGGCGCCACAGGCACACCCAGCTGAATCATCCACTGACGGAATTTCTCCCGGTCTTCGGCCTTATCGATGGCTTTAATATCCACCCCAATCAGGCGAACATTGTATTTTTCCCATACACCCAGCTCCTCAGCCTCTTTGGCCAGGTTAAGGGCAGTTTGACCACCCATAGTAGGTAATACCGCGTCAATCTGGTTTTCTTCCAGTATCTGTTCAATGCTTTCCACGGTAAGAGGCAACAGATATACCCTGTCAGCCATCATGGGATCGGTCATAATAGTAGCCGGGTTACTATTGATCAGGATCACTTTAATGCCTTCTTCTCTAAGGCTCCGCGCTGCCTGGGTGCCGGAGTAGTCGAACTCACAGGCTTGTCCGATAACAATGGGTCCTGAACCGATAATTAAAACTGATTTGATGGAATTGTCTCTGGGCATGGTACTTGCTGCTAATGCGATTAATTTTAAAAAAGCTCGGTTTATTTTAAAACCGGTCTGGATTTCACCCCGTACCGGCACGATAAATTGCGCAAAACTAAGTTTTCGGAACGATATGTCGCCCGTTATTTTGCGGGTTAACAGAATAAATTGTGATTCATGCGTAACCTGCTCATTTTATTGCTCTTACCCTGTAGTGTTGTTTTCGCCCAGCCCAACCGCCCGGAAGCCTACCCCAAAGGCTATTTCCGCAATCCCCTGGGCATCCCCCTCCAGCTCAGCGCCAACTTTGGCGAAGTGCGTAAAGATCACTTCCACATGGGCCTCGATATCCGTACCCAGCAAAAAGAGAACCTCCCCGTTTACGCAGCAGCCGAAGGCTATATCAGCCGCGTATCCATTGAACAGGGCGGATACGGAAAAGCCATCTACATCCAGCACCCCGCCGGTTATGTCACCGTTTACGGACACCTCAACAGCTTCTACGATACCCTCGAGCAGTTTCTGAAAGCCAAACAGTACCACGACGAACAATGGGAACAGGACTTCTCCCTGTCGCCCCACCAGTTCCCGGTAAAAAAAGGCCAGTTCATCGCCCGCAGCGGCAACACCGGCGCCTCGGGAGGCCCGCACCTCCACTTCGAGATCCGCGACAGCAGAACAGGCTATAACCTCAACCCCCTGCTGTTCGACTTAGGCGTCCCCGACAATATCGCCCCCTACCTGCAAGGCCTGTACTGGTACGATCGCCGCTATAGCACCTACCAGGCATCGCCCAGGCGCATACCGGTTACCAGGCTCGCCAGCGGCTACCGTACCACCGACAGCCTTGTTCGCCTGGGAAGCCCCCTCGTAAGCTTTGGCATCAGGGCCGAAGACAAAACCAATAACTCCCCCTTCCTCTTCGGCGTTTATGAAGCAGGAATATGGGTCGACGACAGCCTGCGCTGTTATTTCCAGCTCAACAACTTCTCTTATACCGATACGCGCTATCTCAACGGCAGCATCGATTATAAAACCTACAGCAGCACCGGCCCTACCATCCAGCACCTGAGCCAGCTGCCCGGGAATAAACTTTCCGTTTATACCGCCGACGCCGATAGAGGTGTTATCCGCCTCAACGACACGCTCATTCATACTATCCGCATCCTCATAAAAGACGTGGCAGGCAACGCCTCCGTGATCCAGTTCCGCGCCCGTTACGACGCCAGCCTGCAAAACAACCTGTTCTTTACCATGAACAGTATTGCCCTTCCGCCCAACCAGCCCAATACTGTTGGCAGCACATCGGTAAAAGCAACATTCGGCGCCAACGCCTTCTACGATATGGTTCCCTTTGTACTCGGCGAAACAGGCCCCGCACCCTGGCCCGCAGCCTCCGTCACCGCCCAGTTACACCAGCCAACCGTACCCGTTCATGACAACTACACCGTACAACTGGCGCTCAAAGACAATAACATGGCCGCATATGCCGACAGGCTTGTGATGCAGCTGCAAAACAACCGCTACGGTATGGTAAAAAAAGCAGATAAAACCCCGGAAGGCTGGTACAAAGCCAGTTTCAGAAACCTCGGGAAAGTACAGCTGCTTGCCGACACCATCCCGCCGGTCATAAAAACCATAGGCTGGCAAAGCGGTAAAGCCTTTCCCAATCAATCCACCTTACGCATCCGCTGCTCCGATAATCTCGGCAGCGTCCGCTACTTCAGCGCTCAGCTCGATGGAAAATGGCTGCTCTTTACGCACAGCACCCAGGATTACCTCTACCAGTTCGATGAACATTGCCCCGAAGGCGAACACACCCTGACAATATCGGTACAGGACATCGCCGGCAACAGAACGGTACAGGAATTGCGTTTTACCCGCCTGCCCGTAAAAGCAGTAAAACCGGCGGCGAAAAAAACGGCCGGCAAAAAGAGAAGATAATGGCAAGAACAAAACGCCAACCCTGTACTAATTGCACACGCATCAATCTCCGGAACTGATTTCCCGGACCATAAAACAATTGGCAGATTGGCGCAGCAATTCCAGAACAAAAAAACACCGGTGATACAATACCGTAAACAAACTATAAAGTAACCAAAAGCATAAACAATGGAACTAAAAGAAGGAAGCAAAGCACCGGACTTTACCGGCGTTGATCAAAATGGCAACACCATTTCGCTGCACGACTTTAAAGGGAAAAAAGTAGTCCTCTATTTCTATCCCAAAGACGATACCCCCGGCTGCACCGCCCAGGCCTGCAACCTGCGCGATAACCACACCGCATTACAGCAACAAGGTTACGCCGTAATAGGCATCAGCGTCGACAGCGTAAAAAGCCACAAGAAGTTTGAAGAAAAATACAGCCTGCCCTTCCCACTGGTGGCCGACGAAGACAAAAAGATCGTGGAAGCCTACGGCGTATGGGGTGAAAAGAAGTTCATGGGCAAAACACATATGGGCACGCACCGCACCACCTTCCTGGTAAATGAAGAAGGAAACATCTCCAGGATCATCACAAAGCCCGATACCAAAAACCAGGCACAGCAGGTATTGGAAGAAAACTAAACAACACCCGGAACTGTAACGGCGTTTGCTAAATTTGCTAAAAAAACGGACTTTTTTAAAGAAGCTCCTGAGAAGCTTTAAAGAAGCTTTCTCCATGCTTTAAGGCACCTCTTCCAAAATCGTCCTTTTTTTTAGCAAAAGCATTATTTATCTTTAGCAAAACAGGTTCTCCTTTAGCAAAGCCTTTAGCAAAATCAGGTTCCCGCTATCTGGCTCAGCTACCAGATTGTACGCTTTATATACCCGTCTTAAAGCCGTTTACAAGCCGCCTTAAACCAATCCTCACCCAAGCGCCATAACGCGCCCGCAAACACCGGCATCACAGTACCCACTGCACCTCTCCATGTACGAACGATTCAAACACAGGATGCTGTACATGCAAATGCCCCAGCTTGTCAACATGATCTATGACACATTCAAACACCTGGCTTCCTTTCTTCAACCGCGTTCTTTCCTTTCTCCGGAAGAGCACAGCATTGTACTCCTCCAGCAAAACCAGGTCTTGCCGCGGCTCACAAAGCTGTTTGTAACGCTTGTCTAAACAGGCACAAAGTGTTTTGGCCATCTCTATTACCGGGTAGGTCTTTCCCGTGATCTGTTTCAGCGAAACCGCGTTCTGCAGGCTATCAAAAACCACCTGGTTAATGTTAATGCCCATCCCTGCCACAGCCCACTGCCAAATATTGCCTTTTATAACGTTCTCTATAAGCAGTCCAACTGCCTTTCTGTCACGCCAATACAGGTCGTTCGGCCATTTTATTTTCGTTTCCTCACCGGCATGAGCAGCAAAGAAATCATAGATGCCCAGCGATACCGCCACACTAAGTGAAAATTGGGCTGAAAGCGGCATCCAGCTTGTGTTTAGCAGGGTTGAAAGCATAATGTTTTCACTCCGCCGCATATGCCACGCTTTACCACGCTGCCCTTTTCCCGCCGTTTGCTCGTGCGCAAACCAGGTCATTCCGTGTCTTCCGCCTCCATTTTGAACAAAGGCCATGGCATAGTTGTTGGTGCTATCGACACTGGCGAATTCTGTAAAAGGTTCCCCAATTATGTAGTTGAATGGCTTTCCAGGCAAAAGATTGACTATTTTTGACGAGGCGAAACTACAATTATTCATTATTTAAACTTGTTTAATTATTGGCACCATTATCCGTTTTAGCTACACGCCCCAAAAGCAATGTATCTAACCTTACCAGGAACTCTAAACTTTTCAAGACCATCATAAAGGCCATACAAGCCAAAAAGGCGGAAAATATCGTTTCGCTGGATCTGAGAAAAATACCTGAATCGGTAGCGGATTTCTTTATTATTTGTGAAGCTACCAGCACTACACAAGTAAAAGCCATCAGTGATTCTGTTGAAACCACCGTTAAAGACGAGATCGGTGAAGCCCCCTATAAACACGAGGGCTATCAGGCATTACAATGGGTCATCATCGATTACGTGAACATCGTCATTCATGTGATGCTGCCCGATACCCGCAAGTTTTACAGACTCGAAGAAATGTGGAGCGACGCAAATGTGATGGAACACGCGGATTAATAAGCAATGTGCTTTATTTTTATACATATAGGATAAGGAGCAGTACCGGTATTTAAACTTTTAATACAATTTGTTGAAGCAACGATCGTATGGCACAAGATGAAAAAAAAATAAAACCTGGCTATAACATGGACAAGGGGGATGACAAAGGGCAGAAACGTGGACCGAAATTCAGCATCTACTGGATATATGCAATTATAGCCATCGCACTTGTAGGCTATAATCTCATGCACCTCGGCCCAACAAGTACCGCCCCTATAGACGAGCAGGAGTTCAAGCTGAAAATGCTGGCGAAAGGGGATGTTAGTAAAATTGACCTGGTGATGACCGACCAGGTGGTAAGAGTTTACATTAAAAACGACAGTTTATCAAAACCTTACTACGCCGATAAAGTAAAACGCGGCAAACTCGAAAACACAAAAGGACCACTCTTCGAATTCCGTGTCGAAGACCTCAAAGCCTTCAGGGAAAGGATTACTAACTACGTTAAAACCCAGGGTCTGCCGGATCTTAATATCGACGTAAAGAAAGACCCCGATTGGTACGGCCCTTTCTTCAATACCCTTCTCATGATCCTGCTGTTCGCAGGTATCTGGATCCTCATGATGCGTAAAATGGGCGGCCCCGGCGGCGGCGGCGGACCAGGAGGCATCTTTAATATCGGTAAATCAAAAGCTACCTTGTTCGAAAAAGGTACGCGCGTAAATATCACTTTCTCCGACGTGGCAGGCCTCGACGAAGCCAAACAGGAGGTAATGGAAATCGTTGACTTCCTTAAAAATCCGAAGAAATATACCGCTCTCGGAGGTAAAATTCCTAAAGGCGCACTGCTCGTAGGCCCTCCTGGTACAGGTAAAACCTTACTCGCGAAAGCGATGGCAGGCGAAGCCCAGGTGCCTTTCTTCAGCATGAGCGGCTCCGATTTCGTTGAACTGTTCGTAGGTGTGGGCGCCAGCCGCGTTCGCGACCTCTTTAAACAGGCAAGGGAAAAAGCACCCTGCGTTATCTTCATCGATGAGATCGACGCCATCGGCCGTGCACGCGGACGTAACGCCATCATGAGCAACGACGAACGTGAAAACACGCTGAACCAGCTGCTCGTTGAAATGGATGGCTTCGGTACCGATAGCGGTATCATCATCCTCGCAGCTACCAACCGCCCCGATGTGCTCGATACCGCATTGTTACGCCCCGGCCGCTTCGACAGGCAGATCAGCATCGATCGCCCCGATGTAAAAGGACGTGAAGCAATATTCAAAGTGCATCTTAAACCTATCAAGATCTCCCAGAAGCTCGATATCTTCAAACTGGCAGAACAAACGCCTGGCTTCGCCGGCGCCGATATCGCCAACGTTTGTAACGAAGCCGCACTCATCGCCGCCCGTAAAGGCAAAGACGCTGTAGAAATGAGCGACTTCCAGGATGCGATCGACAGGGTGATCGGTGGCCTTGAAAAGAAAAACAAGATCATCCTCCCCGAAGAAAAAGAAGTGATCGCCTACCACGAAGCAGGTCACGCCATCTGCGGATGGTACCTCGAGCACGCCTACCCGCTGCTGAAAGTAACCATCGTTCCAAGGGGTACCGCTGCACTCGGATACGCACAATACACACCAAAAGAACAATACCTGTACAATACCGATCAGCTGATGGACCAGATTTGTATGACATTGGGTGGCCGTGCCGCAGAATCCATCTTCTTCGGCAAGATCTCTACAGGCGCTTCCAACGACCTGCAGCAGATCACCAAAATGGCTTACTCCATGGTAACCGTGTACGGTATGAACGATAAAGTAGGTAACGTAAGCTATTACGATCCTTCACAGGAAAATATGTTTACCAAACCTTACAGCGAAGAAACAGGCAAACTCATCGACGATGAAGTGCGCAAGCTCATCGATCAGGCATATGTTCGCACCATCGCACTCCTGGAAGCAAAGAAAACACAGGTAGAAATACTTGCGAAACAATTACTCACCAAAGAAGTATTGTTCCAGAGCGATGTGGAATCACTCATCGGCAAACGTCCTTTCGAAGACAAGAAGCCGCTGGATATAGATCCTGAAAATCCACACCACCATGCAGAACCCGGCAGCATCAGCGAAGGCGTTCCTCCCTATGATGGCGGATTGAACAAACTTCCTGTAGAAGAAAAACCAGAAGATTAATCATGAAAATATCTCCTTCAAAAGAGACTATTTTAAAGAAAATAAGACAGGCACTGACTCACCCGGTGCCTGTTCCTTTTCCGGGTAGTGAAGGAACCGATAGCGTATTCCAACCCTCAGAACAGGAGCTGGAACTCTCCTTTGCCGAAAACTTTACGACGCTGCAAGGCCGCTTTTCGTTCTGCGAAAGCATGGAAGAAATGGTGCAGCAACTGCAGCTGCTCATCGCCAACAGGGGCTGGAAACACCTCTATTCCAACGAAACGGAATTGAAGAACAGTTTAACGGAACACGGCATCAAACAACCCCTCGATGCCACAAGCCTGCGCAACTGCGACGCCTCCATCACCGGCTGTGAAGCCCTCATAGCACGCACCGGAAGCATCCTGCTCAGCAGCGGACAACAAAGCGGCAGAACCACCAGCGTATATGCCCCCGTGCATATTTGTATCGCCTATACCAGTCAGCTGGTATACGACATCAAAGATGCCCTGCAGCTCGTAAAGGAAAAATACGATCAGCTGCCTTCGTTCCTCACACTGGCAACAGGCCCCAGCCGTACCGCCGACATCGAAAAAACACTCGTCGTAGGCGTCCACGGCCCCAAAGAGGTCTTCTGCTTCCTGGTAGAACAACCGGCAAACAACAATAGCTGACCCGCTAAGCAGCACCCCGGTACAACAAATCCGGATAATCAACGAAAGACACTAATTTTGAACGATTTAATTGATTAGCGAAAGACAAGAATGAAACTGGCTCCGAATAAAAAGATTTATTTCCTTTCCGATTTTCACCTGGGCGTTCCCGATTACGAACGCAGCCTGGAAAGAGAAAAAAGACTGGTGGCCTTCCTGGAATCCATCCGCCACGATGCCCAGGAGATCTTTATTGTAGGAGACATGTTCGACTTCTGGTACGAATATAAAACCGTGATTCCGAAAGGGTATGTACGCATCCTCGGCAAACTGGCCGAGATCACCGACAGCGGCATCCCTGTTCACTTCTTCCTCGGCAACCACGATATGTGGATGAGCGGTTATCTTCAGAAAGAACTCAACATCCCCGTCTATGCCGATCCAAGGGTGTTCGAATGGAATGGCAAAACATTTTACATCGGCCACGGCGATGGCCTCGGCCCCGGCGACCATGGCTATAAATTCCTGAAAAAAGTATTCCGCAACCGCTTTTGCCAATGGCTCTTCGGAATACTTCACCCCGATTGGGGTATTGGCCTCGCCAACTACTTCAGCCGTAAAAGCAGGGCCAAAACAGGCACCTCCGATGAACACTTCCTTGGCGAAGACAACGAATGGCTCATCATCTATTCCCGCGAAGTGCTTAAAACCCATCACTACGACTTCTTTATTTTCGGCCACAGGCATTATCCGCTCAACTTCCCGCTGAACAATAACAGTCGTTACGTAAATTTAGGAGACTGGATCACTAACTTTACCTATGCTTATTTCGATGGCACAAACGTACACCTTACAACTGCCACCACTCATCCGTAATCTGTTCGATTATGCAGTCCATATTGCAAAAAGTCGTTTTCGATAATACCATTCAAACCTATCTGTCAGTAGGCATCACCATCCTCATTGCCTTAATGGTGAAAAGGTTTGTCTCTAAATACCTGGCCTACCTGCTTTTCAGGATCTTCTCAAAAGCAGGCAGAACCTTTCATAAACAATCATTCATGGAGCTTATCATAAGCCCGCTCGAATGGTTTCTCGCACTGTTCATGATCGTTATCGCGCTGGATAAACTAACCCTGCCCGCGTTATTCGACTTTAAGATCTACCGCGTAACAACGCACACCATCCTCGATGCCGTTGCCAACGCCATCCTTATTATTGTCTTTATCCGCCTTTGCATAAGACTGGTAATGTTCTTTGCACTCATCCTCGAAGAAAAAGCTTCCGCCAGCCAGGAAGCTTCCAATAACCAACTGATCGTTTTCTTTAAAGACTTCCTGAAAGTAATCCTCATCCTTATCGGAGGAATGCTGGTATTACATTTCTCTTTTAGCTATAATGTCAGCAACCTGCTTACCGGCCTCAGCCTGGTAGGCGCCGCTATAGCTCTGGCAACAAAAGAAAGCCTCGAAAACCTGATCGCATCCTTTATCATCTTCTTCGATAAGCCCTTCACCATGGGCGATACGGTAAAAGTAAATGGCTTCACCGGCGCAGTAGAAAGGATAGGACTGCGCAGCACCCGCATCCGTACCGATCAAAAGACCTACATCACCGTGCCCAACAAACAAATGGTGGACACCATCCTCGACAATATAAGCCTGCGCAGCCAGCGAAAAGTAGAACTGCGTCTTGAAATAGGACTATCCGCAACGGTAAATGATTTGAGAATGGTAGTAACGGCCATTCAGAAAAGACTGGACCAGGAATCCGCCGTATTAAGTAAAGCTGTATTCATCAGCGACACAGGTAAGAACGCGCATGTTATAACCGTCGACTACTTCACCGCCATGACACAGTCCAACGACGAGTTCAACGCCTTGCGCCAGGAAATAAACCTGTCGATAATATCCCTGCTGGTAGAAATGAATGTAGGCCTTGCCGCAGCCAATACCGATGTCGTCATTCACCAGGCCAACGCCCAGGCTTCCTGATAAACGTAATATACATGGCTTGCTCTTTTAAGCTGCTGCATGCCGCACAGCCGGCGCTATTGGTATAACACTGCCGCATCCTGCCTGTAAAACAGGCTATCAGGCATGTATATTCGCCTTAAACTCCAGCAGGAAGCCCCTTAGTTTGTTGAGCGACTGAATAAGCTGTGTATTGGTATCTGCCTTCTTTTTATTCGTTTTAAGATACTCTTTTGCCCCTTCTATGGTAAACTTGCGCTGACGCAACAGGTAATAGATCACCTGCAGGTTTTTAACATCTTCCGGGCGGAACAGGCGATCACCTTTGCGGTTCTTCCTTGGCTTAAGAATATCGAACTCATTTTCCCAGAACCGAAGCAGCGAAGCATTTACATTGAACCATCCCGCAACAACGCTGATAGGATAATATTGCTTTTCAAACAAAGCCTCATCATCGGGCAGCTGGATAAGATCCGACTCTGCATCAATTTCTTTAAACGATTTGCGCCCTCTTTTCTTGGGAGCAACAGGTTCTTTCGACGCCTGTAGTTTAGGTGCTTTTATTTTAGCAGGCTGTTGTTGCCTGGCAGCAACCTCCTCTACAATATCCGACAACGATTCAGGCGCCGGATCAGCTGCTTTCATCTCTTTCGCAGCCACCGCCTCCGCAGAAGGAGCAGCAACAGGTGCTTCCTGCAAAACCGTTTCTTGCGTTAATACCTCAGCAGAAGTATTCTCAACAGCAGTATACTTAGCGGCAGTATTCTCAACAGCAGTATTCTCAACAGAAGTATCCTTAGCGGCAGTATTCCCAACAGCAGTATTCTCAACAGAAGTATACTCAACAGAAGTATACTCAACAGCAGCATACTTAGCGGCAGTATTCTCAATAGAAGTTTTCCTAACAGCAGTATCCTCACTGGCAGTTTTCCCAACAGCAGTATCCTCACCGGCAGTTTCCCCGACAGCAGTATCTTCACCGGCAATTACATTTGCCCCGGCAGAAACAGCCTCTTCGCCTGCTATAACAACTTCGTCCTGCAGCGCAATATCTCCTTCCGCAGCAATAGCACTACCCGGCTCCGGCATTACTAAGGTTGATTCATTCTCCACAGAATCCGTCACATCCGGCAAAGCCGCAGACACTTCTTCTACAGCGTCAGCACGCAACTCCGTTAGAACAGGAGCATCTTCTGCCTTATAATCCGGTTCCTGCTCAGCTACACCCGCCGCGTCAACAGCAACATCAACCGGGTCCTCCGCTACAGCAGCCGCTTCAACAGCAACATCGCCTGGTTCCTCCGCTACAGCAGCAGCTTCAACAGCAACACCGTCCGGTTCCTCCGCTACAGCAGCCGCCTCAACAGCAACATCAACAGGGTCCTCCGTTACAGCAGCCGCTTTAACAGCAACATCGCCTGGTTCCTCCGCTACAGCAGCCGCTTCAACAGCAACACCGTCCGGTTCCTGCTCTGTTACAGGAGCTTCTTCCGGCGCATCACTGCTGATCTCGATAATAGCAGGTTTAGCAAGGAAAGGCCTTGTAAGCACTACAGGTTTCACCTCTTTTATACCTTCATCCGCTATAACAGCAGTATCAATGCCGGCTATAGCATCAGTAGCTGGCACTTCTTCAGTTCTTATATCTTCCGGCGTTTGCTCCAATGCATCTTCCGGTACCACTGCGCCAGCATGAATAGCTTCTTCAGCTAATATATCTTCAGCATTTGAAACAGCTTCTTCAACAGCAGCAGGCGCCTCAATTAACTTAATCTCCTCTTCAACCACAGCTGCCTCATGAACACTGTCAGCAACAATAATATCTTCAACTGGATGATCCTCCCCTGTAGTCAAAGCCGGATCAATATCCACATCCGCTTCTTCAATAGCGGCAGCTAATTCAACATTTTCACCCACATATCCCTCTGTAGCAGCATTGATATGATCAACACTTACATGCCCGCCAGCCAAAGCTTCATCCGATGCCTCAGCATATGCTATAAACTCCGGCTCTTCCACTCTGACAACACCATCCGCCACCTCCTGATCACGCGCATCCGTCAAGCCATCTTCATCAACCAAACCACTCTCAGCAACAGGTGCTACAGCCACTTCATTCACCACGGCCTCAGCAACAGGTGCCGCAGCTACTTCACTCACCATAGCCTCAGCAACAGGTGCTATCGCTGCTTCATTCACCACGGCCTCAGCAACAGGTGCCGCAGCCGCTTCACGCATCACAGGCGCTTCATCCACCACAGGCGCTGTTGCCGCAGCAACCTCGTCTCCAACCTCATTCTCTTCATTGCTGATTTCCCTGATGGCATCCTCTATGGTCAACTGCTGTAACAAACCAGCAGCATTTTCATTTTCCAGATCTGGTTCAACATCTCCCATTTTGGGAACAGGAACAGGAGCAGAGGGAGTAGTATCACCCACAACCGAAACCTCGCGTTTCAGCTTTATCTTAATTCCTATTTTATCATCGGCAAAAACAAGTGTGTTGCTGTCAGGCGCACTGGCTGTAACCGGTTCCGGCGCAGGAACAACCGTCACAGCTTTTTTCTTCTGTGCTGGCGCAACCGGCTGCGGCTCCGAATCAAACCCAAATAAATCTAACTGTCGCATGGTGTAAAAATAATAATCATTTATCCTGCAAACGAAGTTTATGGCGGTTAGTGGATAAGATGTAAGTATCTTATGAACGACGTATGTTTGTAAAAAGTATGTCAATGAGGCAATCCACAGTAATTTGTGTATGCGGCGCCGGTACAATGGGCAGTGGTATAGCCCAGCTTTCTGCACAGGCAGGCTTCACCACCATCCAGTTCGATGTGTCGGAACCTATGCTTGAAAAAAGCAGGCAACAGATCATTGCAAGTCTCGATACCCTTGTCACAAAAGGAAAAATAAGCAGCGATGAAAAAGCCGGAACCCTTTCCAGGCTCCACTTTACAAGCGACATACAGTCCTGCCGCGCCGATGTGATCATTGAAGCGATCGTAGAAAAAATGGAAATAAAAACTACCCTCTTCACACAGCTCGCAGCCATCAATTCACCGTCAACGATCCTTGCCTCCAATACATCGTCCATCTCCATCTCCAGTCTTGCCGCAGGCATTCCTCACCCGGAAAGAGTAGCAGGCCTGCATTTCTTCAATCCCGCCCCGGTGATGAAACTGGTGGAAATTGTAAAAGGAAATGCCACCAGCCAGCAAACCATAACACAGCTCCGGGAACTGGCAAAGGCAATGGGTAAAACCACGGTAGTATGTAAAGATGCACCCGGCTTTATCGTAAACCGCGTAGCACGTCCCTACTACCTCGAAGCATTACGCCTCGCCGAACAGGGCTTCACCCATCCCGCCCAGGCCGATCGCCTCCTCGAAGCAACAGGTTTTAAAATGGGCCCCTTTAAATTAATGGACCTGATAGGAATGGATGTTAACTTTGCCGTGAGTAATATTGTATGGGAGGCATTAGGACAACCTCCCAGGCTAAAGCCTTCTGCACTGCAACAACAGAAAGTCAGTGAAGGAAATCTGGGCCGTAAGACAGGGAAGGGGTTTTATGAGTACAACTGATCATCAACCAACAGGGAACAAACTATGATACTGATAACGGGCGCAACAGGACTCGTAGGTCAGCACCTGGCGCAAGCCCTGGTGCAGCAGCAGCAGAAAATAAGAGCGATATACCGGTCTGAAATTCCAACCTTTAAGGGAGCAGACAAGATCGAATGGGTAAAGGCCGATATCCTCGATATCTTAACCCTCGAACCCGCCATGGAAAACATCACCGATGTATACCACTGCGCCGCCGTTGTTTCTTTTCACCCCTCCAATAAAAACATCCTCTATAAAACCAATATCAACGGTACCGCAAATGTCGTGAACGCCTGCATACAGGCCGGCATCCGGAAACTGGTATACGTGAGTTCAGTAGGCGCGCTTGGAAGAATGCGCAAGGAACAAACCATCAACGAAACAATGCACTGGACGCCCGAATCCAGTAACAGCGAATACGGCAGAAGTAAATATCTCGCCGAAATGGAAGTATGGCGCGGTATAGCAGAAGGCTTACAGGCCGTTATCGTAAACCCGGTGATCATACTCGGCGCAGGCGACTGGAACAAAGGCTCCGCAGGACTCTTTAAATCCGCCTATAAAGAATTTCCCTGGTATACCGAAGGCGTTTCAGGATTCGTAGATGTTGCCGACGTGGTAAAGGCAATGATCAGCCTCATGGAAAGCGATATAGCAGGACAACGCTTCATCCTCTGTGCCGAAAATAGCAGCTATAGAGAACTCTTCAGCAACATGGCCCGCTGCTTCGGCAAAAAACCACCGCATAAAAAAGTAACCCCGTTTATGGCTGCGCTGGTATGGCGTCTTGAAGCTGTTAAGGGACTTATCACAGGTAAAGCGCCCTTATTAACCAAAGAAACAGCACACACAGCGCAGGCCAGGGTATATTTCGATAACAGTAAACTGCTCAGCTACCTGCCGCAGTTCCGGTATACACCGTTACAGCAGTCCGTTACCAATATCTGCCACGAACTGCAGCAGAAGTATAACTTATAAGCTCTTCAGCTTCTCCCAGATCTCAGGAATGCGTTTTACCCATACCAGTTCGCGGCGCTTCACGCTGGCATCTTCTGCAGGGTATCCGAAATAAGTTTTGCCGCCTTCAAGTGAAGAAGGCACACCACTCTGCGCCAGCACCACCGCATTTTTACCGATAGTAAGCGTTTTACTTACACCTACCTGGCCCCATAATACCACTCCATCCTCTATAACGGTAGCCCCGGCAATACCTACCTGCGCAGCAAATAAACAGTTTTTACCCACCTGCGTATCATGACCAATATGTACCATATTATCCATTTTGGTGCCCTTGCCAATCCTCGTAGAAGCAGTAACGCCCCTGTCTATGGTACAGCCTGCGCCAATCTCAACATTGTCTTCTATCACCACGTTACCACAGCTTTGCATCCGCTTATACCACACTTCCCTGTCCTTTTTGGTGTTATAGTAAAACGCATCGCTGCCTATAACGGTACCCGCCTGTATCACTACATTATCACCGATCTCCGTGTAATCCATAAGCGTCACATTAGGATAGATCACACAGTTGCTGCCTATGGTAACATGCTTTCCAATGAACACATTAGGCATCACAATCGTATGCTCCCCCTTTACCAATGTATCGCTCACCGGCTCCGTTGCAGCAACAAAAGGACGAAAATGGTTCACGATCTTAAGATAGGCTTCAAAAGGCTGATCCGTCACCAATAACGTTTTACCAGCAGGTACTTCAACCTTGTCGGTATTGATGATGATATGCGAAGCCTTGCTCTTTAAACAGGTATCATAATACTTTGGATGATCAACAAAAACCAGGTCGCCTTCTTCCACCTGGTGAATTTCATTAATGCCATTTGCCTGGGCTGAAGCATCTCCCACAACGGTTGCTCCAATGATTGCCGCTATTTGCTGTACACTTACAGAAGCCGGAAATTTCATAAACAAGTCCTATTTAGACGCCAAAGGTAGTAATAGGCATGCTGCTTCCGGAAAATTTAATCTGGCAAAAACAACTTGCCTGAATAACCTTTTTTATACCCGCCGGCAACAGCCTGTTCCTTTAAAAAAGCATAGATGTATTACAACACACAATCGCTGTAATGCAGCTATATCAATAGTTTCAGCGATTGTCATTTCCCGGCGCCTCTGCAGTAACAACACTTGGGTACGTGAGCTATCCCTTTAAAGCAGGGCCTTTCAGCCATCGTAATTCACAGGGTTCCAAAAAATTGTGAATAAAATTCCTGTGATTTTTTTTTGCGTTAGAAAAAACTATTTTTAATATTGTGTCGGGAATTTATTTTCCCTTACTTACTAACCCATCCATATAATAGGTCCCGCTTCTGCGGGACTTTTTATTTTATGCTCAAGTACTTCATCATCTACAAACCTTATCTCGTCCTTTCTCAGTTTTCAGCCGAGGGCGAAAAGCATACACTCAAACATTTCTTCAACGTACCAAAGGATGTGTATCCTGTAGGAAGATTGGATTACGATAGCGAAGGTTTGCTGCTGCTTACAAACGACACGCGTTTAAACCATCGTTTGCTGCATCCTTCTTTCCTCCATGAACGTGAATACTGGGTTCAGGTCGATGGCGATATAAATGAACACGCATTACAACAACTCCGGCAAGGCACCGCCATTCAACTCGATGGCAAACCTTACCATACGCTTCCCTGTAAAGCTGCTCTTTTAGATCCCGCCCCCGAAGTGCCGCCGCGTGTTCCACCCATCCGCGTCCGTAAAGAAATACCCGCACCCTGGATCAGCCTTGTATTAAAAGAAGGAAAGAACCGCCAGGTACGCCGCATGACTGCCGCCATTGGCTTCCCAACACTTCGCCTCATCCGCTATCGCATCGAAAACATTACACTCGGCTCCATGCAACCCGGCGAAATCATCAGCCTCTCCCAAAACAGTATCTATAAAAAACTCTTCGGCGATCGCCCGCACTCCTGAAACAATTCATCATCCGCAATCAATTCCCCATTCACCATCCAAACACCCCAATCTGTCATCCGCTAACTGTCATTACAATCAATATTGAGGAACGCGTACCCCGAATTTGCGCTAAAGTTCCCTTTGTTTTTTACTCCAAAAATCCGTTTAAACAGAAAGAAGCTGTTACACATATATACATTTCATATTAGAAGAAAGTGCACGATTTTTGTCTTATATTACATCAAAGCAGCCGTGGCAAAAAGCACTCTTTTCATATAAATCGTACCGTATGGAAACTCATAGTAAAACAGTTCACGCGTTTGACTACAGAACCAAAATAACTGAACTACAACAGGCTATGTTATATGTATATGACGAAGCCGATCACAGACTACCTGTAAGCTTACTTCATCATTTTGAAATTGATCCCGATGGAAACCTGGTGTTCTGCACCAATCGTTTACCTGTCACAGCTTCAGACACACAACAGTTTGCAGCTGAACTGCACTTTTATCAGAAAGGCATCCCTTACCACGTGCGCCTGTATGGCAGCATACTGGTACAGATGAACGGAACCGGTAACCTGGCCTATTTTAAAGTACACCACTCTGAAGTTCATGGAGAAGAAGAAAAGCAAAACAAATACGCTTTCCTGAAACGCTGGAGTATTTTCAAATACCTGTTGCCACAGCAACAACCGGTAGCCTTGTAACCGGTACTTACATTTTGCGATAATTATAAAACTGCATACCGCCATTACCCACTACATCGATGGTAGTAATGAGGTTCCCACCACTGGTGAGCTTCACCTGCTGCTGTCCCGTTTTTAAAGGGATCCGCAGGTAATAAATATTCGCGGGTAACGACTGCCAGTTACGGGTATCCGCCTTTTCAGTAAGAAAGTTTACGATCTCGAGCACCGACCCTGCTGCGTCATTTTTATCTTTTACCTGCTTCTCTGCCAGCTTCTTTAAAAGAAGACGGCTCAATGCCAGCGACATCTCTTTCAGGGTACGCTCACTTAATACATTCTTAGCCACATAATTGATGTCCTGGATCTTCTGGCCATTCAAAACATTCCCCTCCACACTTGTCTCAAACTGCGAATTTCCCAACGGACGAATAACATACGATGGCAGCGCCAGGCGGAACAAACCAATATCCTTGACAGAAAGATTGGTAGCATCGATCCCTACCGAAAAGTCGACAGGAAGACGCAGGTTATTATTATCGGTAAAGAAAAAACCCGCCTCATTCTTTATAAGCGTAAAAAAGTAATTATCCTCCTTTTTATAAGGCGCTAAACCATTTTCCACGAAAACGATCAGCTCACCGCCTGCAAGCGCTGGTTCGGGCTTATAACGCAGATTAAACTGCTTTTCATAGTAAGTCACCTGGTCGGTAAAACCCATCATGGCTGCTGTACGCAACAGATCAAATTCAAGCTGCTCAGGTATAGGCACTCCATAATACGAATGATCGGGCTGACGCAGGTACAGATCGGCAGCATTACGGTAAGAAATAAATGCGTTGTTGATATCCTTTTGCGACTCGTAAAGCAACCCCTGCATGATCAGGGAAAAAGCATCCTGGCTATAACGGCTGCTCTTGTCGTTGAACTTATCCTTCTGGGCATTGTTGGTAAGCGTAATACGCCGCGCCTCAACAATAGCATCTTCCGGCTTATGCAGGTACAGGTAATTCAGCGCTTTGTAATAATGCACCATAAACCGTTCAAAGTCTTCGCCCCGGTAAGTTTGCATCATGGGATTGGTGATAGTGCCAACAGCAATATCCCATGCGCTGCCGGGAGCTTCCATGAACTGGTCTGCAAGATTGAAATAGTAATTACTGGTATCGTACTGGTGCAGCAGGTGCGCAACAGACCCTCTTTCAAGATAGAACAGCAACCTGTTACGCCTGGCCTGGATCAGCTTGTTACGTACCAGCACACGGTTCGCCTGCTGGTAATTATTAGCCCGCAATCCATCGTAATAAGATTGAACCCTTTCGTGGTAAGTGGCGCAGGAAAAAAAAACAGGCATCAATAGCCAAGCTATCCATGCCTGCCTGTTCTTAAACATATACCTGAAGGCTTTAAATTAGTTTTTTACGTATTTGGCGATCTTCTTGTCGCCGATCCACACAACTTCATTGGTCTGAAGGTTGGTTAACTCCAGGCTTACCTGGTATTGCACCGTTTTCTTACGCTTATACGCGTCAACAATAGAGTTGATAGATCCCTGCAGGATATAATCGGCGCCTGATTCCAATCCAAACTTCTTCATCGTGGAAGCCGAAGCGTTGGTCTGCTGGTCGGCACGTTCCGCACGTAATTCTTCACGCTTTTTGCCGCTCTGCACCAGCGATACTTTGCCGGTGTTGATAAAAGAACGCTCCAGGTCTTTCATGAAAGTTTCCGCTTCTATATGCTCATGGCTTTTGTTCGTTACCATGCCAACAATAACAACGGGCTTTTTACCTGTTTTCCCCTGGTGCTCCGCCAGCCACGGACGCGTTGATATGTCTGCAATCATTTCATCGGCAACCATGCGGCTGTCGGTATTGTTCCAACTACCACTTACATCTACTGTTTCAGAAGGATCAAGCCTGGTCACCTTACGTGAGCAGGAAGAAAGGGCTGTGCTGCCAACAACCGCCATAAGGCAGGCAGCAACAACGAAACGTTTATTCATGTTATTTGTTTGGAGCTTTTTATTCAGTTAAACCATCGGCCAATAAATACTACCAGTTGAACCACCAGTTACCGGTACGGAAACCTACACGCGGAAAGAAACCGGAACCATAATAGTTGTTAAAGAACGGGCTGTATCCACCGCCGTAGTTATAACCATTGTTATAATAACCGGGGGCATACCAGCTGTTCTCGGCCATCAGCCTGCGCACCTCGTACCGGTTGGCCCTGCGTTGCGCACGACGCTCCAGGCGCGCCTGGTAAAAATCATACGCCTTGTAAGTATCCTGTATGGTTGTATTGGAGCCGGCAAGCAGGGAATCTTTGATCCCCATATATTTCTGCTGGCTTTGCATATACTGCGGGTTTTGATCGGGCGCCAGCGCCGTATGAACCTGCGCCCGCACTGCGGTAACTGCAACAACAGCCACCAAAAGTATCATTAACTGTTTCATTGCTTATTTTTTAATTCTGAAAGAAGGTCTCCCACCCTTACAAATTACAAATAATACAGTACAAAATTAAGTCCTGTTCCTGCAATAGATTGTTAATGCCACGAAAATTAGGACAAGCGGTATTTAGAATGTAAGAAGCTGTCCTTCAGCAGGATTACCAGGTAGCTAAAACAGTAACACCACCCTTCACCACCTGGTTTAAAACAACATCAACCTTGGTGCCTACAGGCAATAATACATCTACACGGCTGCCAAACTTGATAAAGCCCATTTCCTCACCCTGTTGAACAGGCTGACCAGGACTAAGGTAGTTGCAGATCCGCTTTGCAAGCGCTCCGGCAATCTGTTTAACCAGTATGGTTCCTTTGGCATTCTCGAGTACAACACTATGCCTTTCGTTTTCAGTAGAAGATTTTGGATGCCATGCCACCAGGTACTTGCCGGGATGATACTGGCTGTATTTTACAGTTCCGGTAATGGCATTACGATTCACATGCACATTGGCAGGACTCATAAAAATGCTCACCTGAATGCGTTTATCTTTAAAGTACTCCACATCCGTGATCTCTTCTATCACCACCACCTTACCGTCGGCGGGACAAATGATCTTATTATCGTCAATGGTCAATCCCCGTTTAGGAATGCGGAAGAAAGAAACCAGGAAAAGAAAAACGAAAAGCGTTACAAAAAAGATGACAGCGGCCAGCCAGGGAATGATACCGCTTAAGAAAGTAAAGGATATCACGTTTATGACACCGAAGATGAGGGCGCCGATGCCTATAGATTTATATCCTTCTCTGTGAATGGTCATGATTAGAATTTAAGCGCCAAAGATATAGCAACCGCCGCTAGATAAAAAACCGGAGAAACAGCCATGCAAAAGGAGTAGCAAGTAACAGGGAATCGAACCTGTCCAGGAAACCGCCGTGCCCGGGCATAATACTGCCGCTGTCTTTTACGCCGGCCATCCTTTTCAGTTTACTCTCCAGCAGGTCTCCAATAGTTCCAAATACGGCGCCTATAGTGGAGATGCCGATCAGGGCCCCTATATCTTTTAACCCGCATAAATAATAGCCGCCTAAAGTAACAGCAACCACAGCCAGGATAGCGCCGCCTGCAGTGCCCTCCCAGGTTTTCTTGGGAGAAATAGGTGAAAAAGGAGTTTTCCCTATAAAAGAACCTACGATATAAGCCATCGTATCATTGATCCAGATAGAGGCGATAAGTACAACAGGATAAACCCATCCCAGGTCAACAAATTCACCGGCGCCGGCATAAGTGAACTGACTGCGCAATTCCATCATCAGTCCCCAGCTCAAAGAAATATATACGAACCCCAGCAGCGAGTACCCCAGTTGTTTGAAATTGAATTGCCTTGAAAACAGGATCTCGGAAACAGGCACAGCAATAAAACAACCCAGGAAGATCCACCAGCCCGTTTCATTCAAATGGAAGTCGCCTATATGATAAAGGCTACCCGTCATCCACATCATAAAACCCCAGCCGAGGATAATCACCCCATACTTATGCAGCACATTCAGCTGCTGGTATTCGGGATCTATTTCACCCACCAGCTTCTGGTATTCCAGCCAGCAGCCGGCATGTATCACACTAAACAAAACGAAAAAGGTCCATTGATTTACCAACAGACCTGCCAGCATAACAGCAGCGAAGATCACTGCCGTTAATGCTCTTGTTTTAAAAACCTGGGAGTTGAAAGCCATGTAGCTTGTGCTGTTTTATACAACACGAAGTACGAATTTTTTACTGAATTAAACAGTTATTTTGCCTTCAACCCCATTATTCATTTCCTTACCGGTGATAGCGCCGGCCAGGTAACTCAGCAAGGTAACAGCTTTGTTGTGCTTCGTATCCCAGTAATAGGCGTCTTCCGGGTGCACGCGTATCAATGTCAGCTCCGGATCTTCAGGCCCTTCATTAAACCAGGTTTTGGCAATGGGCGTCCATAGTTCCTTTGCTTTTTGCGTATCCTCAACAATTACCGCGCGTCCATAGATACTCAGGAATTCATAACTTCCCTTATTGGAAAAGAAAAGCTGCACACGGTCGTCAGCCGCGATATCTTCATTTTTATCACTGCCCTTGCGGCTCATAAACCAGAGATTACCGCTGTCATCCACTTCGCTGACACTCATCGGCCTCGACATAAGCGGCAATTCGGTTAACGCCGTAGTAAACAAACAAATATCTGCGGCCTTCGCCAGTTCCTTGATTTTATCGATAGCCTCTTGGTTCGAAAGATCTTTTACGTCGCTCATAGGTGAAAGATTAAAGATGAAAAAATACGATCCGTTGATTTCCATAAGAAAGGTGTACCCCTTATGGGACACACCTTCTGTTTGAACGCTTATTCCTTTTTATTTAACCCGCTTTCTTAGAGGCGGGGAATAAAACAATGCAAAACCCAGGAAATCACCGTTCATTTTCTAACTATAGAACATTAAAATACCGTGCCATTCGTCATGCTACAGCCTTACCGCTGCACAGCCTGCATCAACCATGATAAAACCGGGCAAAAAATTCGCTAATTTGTTGCCGCAGCGCCTCAGATCATAACTGTTTTTACCCCAGTCATCCCCCGTCAAATCATATTGTTGAACCGTAAAAGCAATAATAGCAATCACAACCCCGCTGCGATCATCCATCAAGCTGTAAATATTAGCGTAACGGAAAATTGATCACTATACCGCCGCACCAATCCGCGGCATCGTAAATATTAAATCATAAGAACAGCCATTAAACTATAACAGCAGCGGGGAGCAGTCCCTATACGGCCAATCCCATGAGAATTAAAACTATTCAGTATAAGACAGCCGGAGATTTAATCACTATAGATTCGCAAACACCTGCCGGAATCGTATCTTTAAACGATAGGAGCAATAGGAACAGCAGATGGCAACGATAAAATTACCCAAAAAGATAGCCGCCCGCCAGGAGGAGATCCTGGCCAACTTTCTGAAAGCGATAGACAATCACCTCGAGGATATCCTCTCCGGCAAAACAGCCGATATGTTCGAGATCAGGGATTTGGCAGCCGTATTACATATTCATCCCACCCACCTGAGCAATACCATTAAACTCACCACCGGAAAAGCTCCCTGTTATTTCTTCGAGCACCGGATCCTGGAAATAGCAAAAGATCTGATAGTCAATACCAATGCCCCCATATCCGCTATTGCGGAGAAGCTCACGTACGACCCATCCAATTTCACCAAGTTCTTCAAGCATTTTGAAGGAATGACACCCAAACAATACCGTGAAGCCGTTCGTGAGGCCTCAAAAAAGGAAGTAGTCACCATTTAATCTGAAACAGTCACCATAATCATGAACCTTTTCCTGCTCAACTTTGTGTTATTATAACACTGTAAACACAATTTATGAGCAAGATAGCATTAGTAACCGGCGGCAGCCGCGGACTGGGCAGGAACATGGCCATCAGCCTCGCCCAAAAAGGCCTTGATGTTATTATCACCTACAACAGCAAAAAAGACGAAGCCGAAGAAGTAGTACAGCAGATCGCGAACCAGGGACAACAAGGCGCAGCCTTACAACTCAACGTCTCCGACAGCAGCAGTTTCGATGCATTCTGGCAGCAGGTTGCAGAGACCCTGAAATCAACCTTTAAAACAGAGAAACTGAGCTACCTGGTGAACAATGCAGGAACCGGTTATCACGCCCCTTTTGCCGACACCGCAGAAGAGCAGTTCGATTCGCTGGTGAACATCCATTTCAAAGGCGTGTTCTTCCTTACACAAAAAGCATTACCTCATTTGGCCGACGGCGGCGGCATCATCAACATTTCATCCGGCCTGGCGCGTTTCAGTCAGCCTGGTTATGCTGCTTATGCTTCCATGAAAGGGGCGATAGAAACCCTCACCAGGTATCAGGCAAAAGAGCTCGGCTCACGTGGTATTAAAGTGAATGTAGTAGCCCCTGGCGCTATCGAAACCGATTTTGGCGGCGGCGCAGTAAGAGACAACGCGCAGTTAAATGCCCTCCTCGCCTCGCAAACAGCCTTAGGCCGTGTTGGCCTGCCCGACGACATCGGAAGCGTAGTAGCCTTCCTCTGCACCGATGATGCGAAATGGATAACAGCCCAGCGCATAGAAGTCTCCGGCGGCATGTTTTTATGATTTTTATCAGGGATGCCTCATGATTTTTTGACAAAAAAGCGGATCCTTCTAACTTTGACCTCCCCAATCCCCTCGGGATGTAGCGCAGCCCGGTAGCGCGCTTCGTTCGGGACGAAGAGGCCGCTGGTTCGAATCCAGTCATCCCGACTAAAATTTAAAGGGCCTTCAAGTCACTGGATTTGAAGGCTCTTTAAGTTCAAGGTATTCGAATCAAATTTAACTCGAAAGTATTTAGGTCCTGTAAAATGAGTTTTTGGGGACGTATATAAGCGTTACCGATCCTTTTTTAGACGGGCTGTTCAAAACCAATTGATAATCTAACATTCCATTAAGATAACTAGTTTCCTAAGATCAAACAGGAATAAGGTCGATAATCGTACAGAATATAACCAAGCTTGGTAGGCATTACCACAATAATTTCAACGATTTGTACTTATTGAAATTCTCATCTTTGCTAACTAAGACAAGTCGCTCGCTTTGGGCCTGCGAAATAATAATTCTGTCAAATGGATCGCGGTGATGAAGTTCGAGAGTTGCTAGTGTTGTTGTATGCTCAAATGTGATAGGCAATATTTCAAACCCGTTAATTATAACCTGCTCTCTTAAATCTGGATAAGTCATTTCAAGATGCAGTTTCCCCAAATTTAGCTTTATAGCTATTTCCCAAAAGGAAGCGATACTAATATATTTAATTGCTTCCGGATCTGTGATAACTGTTTTTGCTTTGTTGGAAAGCTGTTCGTCACCATTAATGAACTAAAGGAAACTATGAGTATCTAACAAATACTCCATTACATATACTCTTTAAAATCATCAATTGGTGCATCAAAATCCGAAGACATTTTGATCTTTCCTTTTGCACTACCAAACTGCGGAACAATCTTCTTCTTTTTGGAGGAAGACCTTTGCATAAGGAAATCAATAAAGTCAGAGACCTCCTGCTTTAAGTTCGCCGGCAATGTTTCCAGTTTGGTGTATATATTTAAACTGTTCATAATCGGTTATTCATAAACCTAAATTACAAAAAATGGGCGATTTTCTAAAATTGGTCCAGATACCCGAAATTTTTCTCCATAAAATTGAATCGTTAGAGATATAAATTTCGAGACAATGTCCTTTTTGAAGGAATAACCCAGAGCAGTATATAAAGCTGTACAACACATATAAAGGGAATCGATATAATACATCCCTCTCCTTGACATCGCTTTCCTTGAACTAAATCCGCCCAAAGAAGCCCGGGTGATGGGGTGAGAGAAGGATGAAGCGTCAAATCACGAAATTGTATCCACAAAGTTGGTTCCTGAAACAATATTGTTCCGGAAGGCTTGTACACTCACCGGCAGTAATGATTCCTAAACCTGTTATCACGACTCTATTCAGCATATTCTATTTTCTTTCCGATGTATGCATAGCCGCAAATGCTTGTTCAGGCGACGATAGAAACAAGCGATAAAGTTGTTCTGTCATTCCCACCCTGATCTCGTAGGTATCGCTTGCAAGACCTGCCAGTAGTTCCTGAGCTACCTCTTGTGGAGGTATGCCTTTTTCGCCCCCTATCGGTTTTGAAAATTCGGTATTCACCAGCGGCGGGAAAAGCTCAAATACTTTAATATTAGGATGTATTTTTCCGAGTTCCCATCGTAGAGATTGTGTGTAAGAGTGAAGGGCTGCTTTCGACGCCGAGTAAGTAGCTAAAATACCAGGAACGTACGCAACCACAGAACTTACATTTACGATTGCCGCTTCCGGTTGCCTGGCCAGCACAGGCAGTAGCAAGCTGTTGAGTGCCAGCACCGATACATAATTAGTGATTATTTCATGCTGTACGGTTGGCATTGCTTCAGCCGGTGCATTTACCAGCGGATATATGCTGGCGGCAGCACCGTTGTTTATCACCATATTTAATTGCGGGTATTCCGCCTGAAGTTTTTCCGCGAGGGCGAGCCTGTCACCTTCACTTGAAATATCAGAAACTATTGTAACAGCATTTTTTAGCAATGACGCTGCCTCATCAAGCCGGCTTTTGCTGCGCCCCGTGATTATTAATGTGTTACCATTTGCATCTAATAATTTGGCTATTTCCAATCCTATTCCTGCACTGCCGCCTGCGATGAGCACGGTGTTGTTTGTAGTATTCATTGTTTATTGTTATTTATATACCGCTCGGTATATCATTGATTAAAAAAAAGTTTATGTCCGGCAAATATTCCCAATAATGGTGCTGGCAGTAGCAGCTACTGCACGTGTGTATATATGGTTCCTGGTAACACTACTCATAAAAATACCGCCTTCGGCAAGAGCAATCAATGAAATTGAAATGCTGTTTGCGTCGGTGTCTTCTTTAAACTCGCCAGCTTCAATGCCTTGTAGAATAAGGTCCGTAATTCGTTTTTTCCAGGCTAACAAAGCGTCTGCTACTTTGCGGCGCATCATTTCGTTTGTGTCGTCGGCTTCGACCCCTGTGTTTAAGAAAGGGCAGCCCCCTTTTGGAAATAATTTGCCGCTGTTAACGCCGAAAAATGTGGCATATACCAGCAATTTTTCCCGGTAAGTGATGGCTGCGTTCACTGCTGCGTTCATCGCGTCAACACGCTGTTTACTGTTGTATTCGAATACGGCCGCCGCTACTGCTTCTTTGTTCTCAAAATTACCGTAGATGCTTCCTTTTGTAAGTTTTGTTGCCTCAGTAAGATCAGTCAATGAAGTACCGGAATACCCCTTCTGATTGAAAATAGCTGCTGTACTTTCAATGATAAACTGCCTGGTATCTTCATTTCGTGGCGAGAACTTCATAACACAAATATACCAATCGGTATATAACAAACCAAATTAGCTTAGCATTTTTAAAAAATATGCAACGTTGCCAAAATGTTCTGTCGGTTTTAAAGCCAACATTACCATATGATGTATGCTGTCGCTGTAAATATGCAGGTTGACGGTTACTAACCCTCTGTCACTGGCCACATAATGATCGATCAGGTCAATTATGGGACAGAATGCAGCGTGAAAAGCTGTACCGAAAGATTTAAGCGCATTCAGGCCGATAATTCCGCGACCTACCGGGCTATTCAACTGTACATCTGGGCAAAAGTCTTATTTCTATTAGGTGCAGGTATTGGAAAATGCGTAACTATTTATTAATCAATATTTTATATACCGATTGATTCTTGTTTATTATATCAGGAATGACTAAATTTGTAGTGTGAAAAGGGATGTAAATATCGCCACTATTTTTCCATCTTACCTATTTTGGGACATGAAGCCTGATAGATTAGATGTTGAAAGGGATATGAATTTAATCATACCCAGGGCTTTATATTACACTGATCGCAATAGTTTTAAAGACGATATTGCCAAGCTGGAAAGTATCTATTCTAACACAGAAATTGCTACTGTACTTCAGCATACAAAAGAAAAGGTGCCTAACACCGTTTGTGAACTTATTGCTGATCGTTACCACATACCTCGCTTTAAAAGGTTTTCCCTAGCTAAACGACTGGGTAAGTCTGCTGTATAATACTTCACGTAATTAATCATTTTCATGTCTACTGTTGATGCGGTTTCTACAGAATTGCGCCAAACCCTGACGCGATTACAGGCTTTACCTTCTTTGCAGGGTTTTGGTTTAGCTGGAGGCACCAATCTTGCCTTGCGTTTTAATCACCGAGAATCTATTGATCTTGATTTGTTTTCCGGTCAGATGGTGGGTCAGACAGGTATGGAGTATATTATGGCGGAAATCGAAAAGGAATTCAATGCATCTGAGATCAGGAGGTGTATTCTGGAAAATGTGGAAGAGGGTGAACAGTTTGGTTTTATCAGGCTTTTACTTGCTGTTGGAGCGAAAACTATTAAGGTGGAAATTATTCAAAATGCGCCTTTGCTGGATGAATTTGACATTGTGGAGGGCTACCGATTGGTTAGTGTAAAAGATATAGGGCATCTCAAATTAATGAGTATTTCATCAAGGGCAGCACAAAAGGATTTATATGATTTGGATTTGATTACTGACAAATCCGACTTGGGTACTCTTATGGAGGCGCTAGCGGAAAAAGAAGCCAGATTTACGACTCAGGCAGACTGGTGGCTCTTTGATTTGGATGAACCAACTAGCCCCACCGCTGATTATCATTTATTGTTAGCAGCAGATCCCATAGATTATAAACCTAAAGTAGGGCGACCTTATCATTCTACTGATGCCCTTAATATTATTCCACCCAATAAGGATATTAAAGCAGCAAAAAGGCAGTGGCGAAGGAAGGTTTTTAAGTTGATGCGCGATAATGGGGTTGAGTCGCCAAAATTGGGGCCGGTTAACTAAACATTATTTGCCTGCTTCGATTTAGTAAGCGCTCCATTGCGGTTACCAGGTCATTCAGGAGAATGATGAAGCTGTCGAAAATGTATAAACTGTTTTCAAAGTTCAAAGCTGGGATTGCATATTAGCATACCACATCAACCAGATAATAACAAATGAGGGCATATTCTGCAACTGTATAATCAACTTCTACCTATCCAACATTTAAATCAGAAAACAAAACCACTCATTCTCCCGCAATTTCTTTTCGGATTCTGCTCAGCGATTTCGGCGCGATACCGAGGTAATTGGCAATATGATACAAAGGTACTTTTTGCAAAATTCCGGGATTTTCTTCCAGCAGTTTCAGGTAACGTTCTTTGGCATCGATAATCTGTAAATGCAAAGATTGATGAAGCAATTTTAAAAATGCTCTTTCCGTCAGAATCCGGATCATCTTTTCCAAAGCAGGGAACCTTACCAGCAGTTTCTCAAGTTCGCTTTGATACAAAATAAAAACGTCCGAATCTTCCAAAGCTTTGATATTGATGGAAGCGGGCCTGCTGTTCAGCCTGCTGTACATATCGCATACCCAATCACCCGAAAAGCCAAAATCCGTCGTGTAATCATCCCCCGTTTCCATTGACCGGTAATATACCAAAACGCCGGATTGAACATACGCTACAAAATGGGCAACATCTCCCTGGTTTAACAAAAGTTCACCTGCCCGTAGTTTTCTATAGGTAAAAGAACATAAACATTCTTCCCACTGCCGTTCGGTTAAACTGCAATTTCCCAGTATTTCTTTCTTAAGAGCTTCGGAATTCTGCATTTCATTTCCTCAAAAGATATTGGAAAACGAAGTTACAAAAAACGCCCTGAGTACTCCTTAAAAGTGGCACAATCCGCTACTTCCCTACGTACGCTTAGCGGTCCCGGATAATCGTTGACGTAACCTATGCGAACCACAGGCAACAACCTGCACGTATCTAAATCAGGTATTGCTTTCTTTATAAAATTAATTAGTGTTTTTCCCACAATCGGAAACCGATACGGATAACAGGGGCGAAATCGGCATTTGGAATATTGTATTTTACACCATTAAAATCCAGGCTTTTGTCGCTTCGCAGGTATAGGTGAAGACCGGGTTGCAGATACACATATTTCCCCAAAAAGAACTGGTAGCTGATGCCACCGCCAAAATCGTTGCTGCGGATGTTTTGACGAAGACCTGTAGATTTTTGCTCGATGGCAAAAGTATGCATCTCCAAAAAGGTATAGAGTTCGAGGTTTTTCCAGATGTTATATCCAAGGAAGATGCCGGGCGAAGTTTTGTAAAAGCGCTTAAAATCATCTTTCTGATTTTTTAGTCCTGCAGGTTCGGCATTATAGTCGCCACCATTGATAACACTCGCCCGCAAACGCCAATTGCCATATCTATAACCCACACAAGCGTGGTAACCTCCCGTAAAAAACATCGGAAACAAAGACTCTGCTTCTACAGCCTGTTGGGCTCCATAATGCGGCGGTTGACGATGCCAGAAATTATTTTTTACAGTATCGGAAATCTGTGCTTTCAGTCCGCTTACAAACAGTGTTGCTAATACAGCAACGATAAGATGTCTTCTCATTTGGAAACGTTTTAGATTCAATACTGCAAAGTTGAAATTGTCAACTACAATATTGCTCCACATTTGTTACCAAATGAAAAATGCTACGGCCTATTCGGATGCTTTCATACGTTGCAAAGTAACACCCCTAATCGGGCACTTCCCTTTGCTGCCCGACTAAAAGGAAATGGAACTGCAACGCTAAGCAATGTGTTTAGTATTGTAACGTTACCGTTAGAAAGTGAATGGCAACACTATAAAGCCTTTAGCAAATGCTTCCGCTGTCTGCTTACAGGTATATTCATACCGTTTTGCATACGCAGAAACCCTCCATCCTCCCGTTTATAACTCTCAAGTTTATGAGTATTTACCAACCACGACTGATGTACCCTTATAAATCCGTAAGGCTGTAGCAGCATTTCGTATTCCGCAATGGGTTTGGAAACCATAACCGTCTGCTTACCGTCTCCAATATAAAATGTAGTATAGCTGTTATCTGCCTCGCAGCATACGATATCGCTAATAAGCACATATTTTATTTCGGACTGATCGGCAAGCGCTATCCGCTTTTGCTGGCTACCCGGAAGCATATGCGTTTGCAACAGCAACTGCATTTGCTTCTGCTGAATCCGCCTACGTGTCGCCACTTTGTGAATAGCGCCAATAAGTTCCTGTGGATCCACCGGTTTCAGCAGGTAGTCGGTTGCGGAAAATTTAATGGCCGTTATGCCGAACTCATCAAATGCGGTAACAAAAATCAAATGGAAGCCCGGCTCTTTCAACTGTTTCAGAAGATCAAAGCCCGTTTCACCCTGCATCTGTATATCAAGGAACAAAATGTCCACATCTTCCTTATTTAAAAATGCAGCAGCATCCGCTGTATTCGTTGCATAACCCTTTATATGCAGCGAAGGACAATAAAGCTCTATCAGCCTGCTAAGGCTTTCAATAGCCGCCGGTTCGTCATCGGTTATGAAACAGGTTAAAGCATTCATATAAGCCAGTTTTCAAATGTAAAAGTAGTGATGGTTCCTTCATCTTGTACCGACCGTATGTTCATGCAGATTCGCATGTGCTGCATTTTTTCATTGATCAGTTCTATTCGTTTCCTTACCAGTCCAAGCCCATGGCCCTCTGCCCGCCCTTTCATATTCCAGCCTTCACCATTATCAGTAATGGAAACAACAAGATCGCGATTGCTCCCGGAGACTTGAATATGTAAAACCGGCTTCGTATGTTTCCCAAACGCATGACGGACACTGTTTTCCAATACCGGCTGTAACAATAGTGGCGGAAAATCGATCTGCGAAGCATTGACCTCCTTACCGATAACGAGATCAAATGTAAAATATTTACGTCGTTGTTCCAGTTGCAGGTAATCGGCTTCCAGATATAGCTCTTCCGCTAAGGAAACAAATTCTCTCTTGCTATAGTCCATGCTATTCCGCATAAACCGGGCTATATCACCAATGTAATTATTCGCTTCGCCGATATTATTGCTATTTATAGTTCCTTGTATGGCATGGAGTGAATTAAAAAGAAAATGTGGGTTCAACTGACCACTTAATAACGACAAACGTGTTTCTATATCTTTATTTTTCCTGTTGAGTGCCGCTATCTGTTTTTTATGCAGGCGCCGCTTTAATAAATACCATCCTGCAAACAAAAGTAAAGCGAGCATAAAGCCCGCTGTTACTTTGAAAAAAGAAGTTTGCCCGATGTTCGACACTCCCTGTATTTCTATTTTATGAATTGACCCCGGCTGGCCTTTATACCTTAGATAGAGTGATTGTGTTTTTCCCGGCGGTATGTCCTCCTGGTCAAGCAGTAAAAAGGCCCCTTCCGACAGAGAATGCTTGAGGCGCTGAATGGATTGCCAATCGCCGGTTCCCGTGAAAGAATATTCGATTTCTTCCCCGGTTTCGAGCCACTTAAAGAAAAGTACACCAATATTTCCCTGGTTTAACTCAAACCGGGCAGCCGAATCGCCACGCAGGAAATTCACTTTGCGTAATGGCATATCCAGGAAGTCATGTATCACCTTTTTTACATTCGATGAAGTGATCTCTGATTGCCAATAGAAAAAATGTACAGGCCTATCCAGTTGACGCCTGATGATAAGTTTGCGCAATATTTCCTTTGATTTCTTTCTACGAAGTGTTATTTCAACAACATCGTTGTACATGAAGTGGAGTTCCCCGGTCTGGTGGCTGCTTTTCCATTTCGCAACAATATAGCCCTGCGTTTTCTCACTGTAACGGATACGGCTGATTCTATAGTCCTTGATGGAATCTAAATTACTGAGCGTCTGCCAGCCGCCATATTGCTTTTTATTTTTTTCGATGCTTATTTCAATCTCTTTATAGTCATAATTTTCGTCCCATTTGAAGAATGATTTTGAGCGATCTGCATTTTCATCCTCTCCCGTAAGAAAAACAACATTTAAAATACTGTCAGTAATGAGAAAGATATTCTGCTCAAATGGCTGATCGGGGATCGATTCTTTAAACGCCCTATATTCCCGGTATAACCTTTCCGGATTTGGCGTGGCACCAATGAATACATAAGGAAGCACATTGGAATAGCTGAGGTTATATTTCACAATGCAGGTATCGCAAGGTTTGCCGTTAATGAGCTTTTGTACGGCTTTCTCCTGAGCGAACAGTAAAGCGGGGAACAGTGCCAGGAGGATTTGAATTGCTTTTTGTTTCATTTTATGATTTTCGTGCAAGATGCCTGTAGCTGCGCTGTTCAGGAATACAAAAACTGAATGCTGTATGTTTTTAACTGAATTAGTATCAAATATAAGCCGTGATTTACCACTGACATAGGGTTGTCACTTGCCCCAATTAGGTTTGTGCTTACAAAAAACACAACACATGTATTTTACATCAACAAGGATCATTACGACAGATGTTCAGCGGCTAGTGGCATTTTATGAAAAAATAGCAGGCACGCCATTAACTGTATATACGAAAGACTTCGCTGAACTGCGCACACCATTGGCGACCCTGGCGATCGGCAGTACCAATACGCTGTCCTTGTTCGGAGGGGAAGCAGTGGCGGCTCCAGGTGCTAACCGGTCAGTGATCATCGAGTTCAGGGTGGAAGACGTAGATGCAAGTTATGCTCAACTGGCCGAATACCTGGGAAACGCTATAGTTCAGCCACCAACAACAATGCCGTGGGGAAATCGCTCTTTGTTACTAAGGGACCCGGATGGAAACCTGGTGAACCTTTTTACGCCAATTACGGATGAAGCGAAGCAAAGAGCCGTTAAATAAGTAAATCCTGACGATTACACCCTTATGGATGAGCTTGAAAAAATGACATTCTTTACTGTCATTTTTTCGTACAAAATGACAAATCGTAAGGGCGCAAACTGAAGCTGGTGGCCTGGCACAGCACTTGATCGTGGTTTTATATAAGTTCATTCATATTATTGTTTAACACTTAAAAAGGAGGTTTTATGACACTCGTTAAAAGAAGCAATGGAAGTTTGCTGCCACTCTTTGATGATTTCTTTAGCCGTGAACTTTTTAACTGGGGCAACAGTAATTTCTCGTCCACCAGCACCACCGTACCTTCGGTGAACATCAGGGAAAACGACCACAATTTTGAAGTGGAAGTAGCTGCCCCCGGCATGGAAAAAAAGGATTTCAAAATTACGTTAGAAGGCAACACACTTACCATTTCATCTTCCAGGGACAGCCAATACACCAAAGAAGACGACCACTACACCCGCAGGGAATTTAGCTATCAATCGTTCCAACGCAGTTTTGAACTGCCTAAAGATGTAGTGGATCAAAACCACATCGAGGCGAAGTATGAAAACGGGCTTCTGAAACTCGTTATTCCTAAAACTGAATCGGCAAAGAAAAAAGCGCCTCGCTTAATAGAGATCAAATAAGCTGTTATTGGCTTTCACCTCGTTTGCACCCGTAAAAACGGGTGCAAACCTGTTATTGTAATCTGTATAGTACTTATGCAAACATCTTACTCCATAGAAGTAAATATCAAAACCATTAAAGGCTATGTAGCATTCTGCCACTATCAGTTAGAGGGTATTGGCAAGGATGCTGAAAAGATCTTCGCATGTATGAAAGGCAGTGCAGTAGACGTGTGGGGGCACGCTCCTTTCCAGCTGAACTTGATATCACACAACGGCGAAAAGGCCATCACATTAGCCTCTCAATACTGCACCTTAGCCGATTTACAGGAAAACAGCCACTACATCTCCCTGGAAGTATTTAAAATATTGAATCTCGAATAAACCATTTCTCTACGCTATGAGTACTATGGCCGGGGCAATTTGTATCATGTGCCTTACTACACTGGGAGCTATGCTTCTGCTCAGGAAACTAAAACAACCATACCTCATTGCCTATATCCTAACCGGGATATTGTTAGGACCTTATGTAACGGGCATTTTCAATAATGCAGAAGAGATAGAAGCCATCGGGGAAGTAGGCATACTACTGTTTATGTTTTTCATTGGTATGGAAATAAATGTACCCGATAGCCATTCAATGCTACTGCAACCTGTAGTGGCTCAATCCATGAAAATAGCACTAAGTTTCCTGCTTTCTTTTGTTGCAGGCTATATGCTTCATTTACCTACAGAAAGCGTGATACTTATTGCCATTCTTTTTCTATTTAACAGCACGCCCGTCGTTAGCGACTTATTGAGCATGAATGGCCTTTTAAAAACATCCCTTGGTATTACCATATTGAACATGCTCATTTTCCAGGATGTATTATTTGCACCGGTACTCACCATTATGAATATATGGAAAGGAGAAAGCTTCAACACGCTTAACATATTCGCTATCGTTATAGCCGCTGCAGCCTGTATTGCATTCTTTTTCATGTTAAAAAGAGTGAGAGGAAAAAGGCAGTTGATCACTCCGCGCTTCCTGGTATCCTTGGAAAAGGATCATGATCTGCAGGTGTTCACCGGCCTGCTCATTTGTTTAGGTTTTGGATCGATGGCCGAAGCAACAGGCCTTAGCGGCGCATTAGGCAGTTTTATAGCCGGCGTTTACATAGGAAGGGCAAAAACCTTCAGATGGCTGGAACACGCACTTCATCCCTTCAAGGTATTTTTTGTAGCGCTGTTTTTCGTTTCCATCGGCCTGAGGCTCGACATTCCTTATCTCTTTCAGAATTATAGTTTTGTATTACTGGGCACCTTACTTGTTTTTATAAGTAATAGCCTGCTTTCGGCTGTTGTTTTCAGGTTGCTGAAATTTAACTGGGAGCAAAGTTTACTGGGTGGTGCATTGCTTTCTCATACGGGAGAATTTGGCATACTCGCATTGTCAATAGCCTATAAAATGCAGTTGATAGCGTTTACCTTGTATAAAGCAGGATTGGGTATAACAGGCTTATCACTACTGCTTTCCACCGTCTGGGTCTCTTTTTTACAGCATCTTGGTTTAAGCCTCAGGCGTAGTTATTCCAAGGCAACCTAAAAGCACTACATCGCCGCCATTAAATTAAAAGTTTACAATACCTTCGACTCCAAAACCCTTTTGAATGCCATTTAAAGCCTTCTGTTTATCCATCTGCTGTTTGTTCGCCACACTGTCTGCCAATGCACAGAACAACTTTTTCGAAGGACAGATCACCTACAGCCGGACAGCTCATTCTACCTCAGCCATGTCCGATAAGGAGATTGAAGATTACCTGCTCCCCGGTATAACTTCCGTGTCTACACTAAAAAATGGCAACTGCTATAACCAGGCAACCGGACACGAAGAGTGGATAATCCCGAAGGAGAAACGTGCCTATTACAAGTTTCCAAAACTGGATACACTTTACTACATCGATTTCGACAGCGATACCACTACTTTACTTGAAGTTAAAAAAGGAGAGGCGCCATTTGCCATGCTCCGGCATCCCTGTCGCTCCATATCACTGAAAACAAATGGAACAGAAAGGCTGTTCTATTACGCTATAGACCTTCGCGAAAATCCTGAACATAGTAAAGATAATACCATAGGAAAACAGAACCTCTACGCACGGGAGTCTAATGGCGGTATTGCCCTTTGGAAAAAAACAACATTTACGAGGTTTGGTTATGGAATAGACAGTGCTACAAACATTAAGGCCATAGCCGTCGACGATCACGTATTCGACCGGCCGGATCTGCCGCTGAAAAAATATGATGAAAAGGAACTGATTGCTTCACCCACCTTTCCAGCCGGCAGCAAGGCCTGGATGAATTATATAAACCACAACATCAATACCAGTGTGGGAGCCAAATACATTAAACTGAAAAGAAAACAAACCGAAGCCCAGGCTAAAGTAAATGTTTCCTTTGCCGTAGAAATTGATGGCACCGTAAGCGAGGTTGCAGTCTCCGGCGATACCAAAGGCATTCATCCAAAGGTTATTGAAGAGGCCTTAAGGGTCATACGCGAATCACCGCGCTGGATACCAGGTGTTGCCTTCGGGGAAAAATGCAGGATGCATAATTTTCAACCCATCATCTTCCAGGTAGCAGTAGAATAAATAAACAGGGCCGGTCCATTAAACAATGGCCGGCCCTGTGGATGCTGGTTCAAACATGTCTAAACGACTATTGCCCAGCTTCGTTTTCTCATGAATACTCCTGCTTACTTACTCCAATTTACCTTGGCAGATTTCACGTCTCTTGAGTTACCGCCAACCTGTATGATAAAGTCTCCGGCCTCCCAGTCATACTTCAGATCTGTATTGTAAAATTTGAGTTCCTCTGTGGTGATCTTAAATGTTACTTCTTTGGTTTCCCCCGGCTGAAGGCTTATTTTCTGAAAGCCTTTCAGGTCTTTCACCGCACGCGTTACGGTTGCAACGGGGTCTGTAATGTATAGCTGTACTACTTCTTCACCTGCATATTTGCCTGTATTGCTTACCGAAACGGTCGCCGTTACTACTTCATTGCCCTTAGGGTTCAGTTTGCTGATACGTACATCACCGTAAGAGAAGGTGGTATAGCTTAGGCCATATCCAAACGGATACAATGGATCATTCGACACATCCAGGTAGTTCGATCTGAACTTAGGAGCACCACCACGATAAGGGCGACCTGTATTCTTATGGTTGTAAAACACCGGGATCTGACCCACATTTCTTGGAAAGCTTGCAGTGATCTTTCCGGAAGGATTGTAGTTGCCGAACAATACGTCTGCTACTGCATTCCCCGCTTCTGTACCCGGGAACCATGCTTCAAGAATAGCATCCATGTTTTTATCTTCTTCTACTATCGTCATCGGCCTGCCACTCATTAATACCAATACCACCGGCTTGCCTGTTGCTTTCAGCGCCTGCAATAAACGTTTCTGGGCCGGCTGCAGACTGATGTCCGACATGCTGCTCGACTCACCGGTCATATCGGCAGCTTCACCCAATACAGCTACTACTACATCCGACTGCTTTGCCGCACTAACCGCTTCGTCTATCATTGCCTGGGGACTACGTTTGTCTATATCGATCTCTACCCCGAAGGCATTCACTTTTTTAGCGAATTCTTCGTCATCAGAGATATTACACCCCTTGGCATAAACCACTTTTACATCGTTACCTGCTACGTTTTTAATACCCTGCAGCATGGTGACGCCTTTGTCAAAATCGCCGGATACCGCCCATGTTCCAAGCATATTGCGCTGGTTATCGGCCAATGGGCCTATCAATGCAATCGTTCCTTTTTTTTGTAAAGGCAATACGTTATTGCTGTTTTTGAGCAATACCATAGAACGGGCAGCAAATTCACGTGCCGCTTTCCTGTTCTCCACTGTCAGCAATTCATTTGCATAGCGTGTTTCATTGCAGTAACGATAGGGGTCTTCAAACAAACCTAGTTTGTACTTTGCCTCCAGTATTCTTCTGCAAGCATCATTGATCTGCTGGAGGGTTACTTTTCCTTCTTTCAAAGATTTAGCTGTTGTACTCAGAAAGCCTTCTCCCACCATATCCATATCGATACCTGCTTTTAATGCTTCGGCAGATACGCGTTGCAGATCGCCAATGCCATGATCTATCATTTCATTGATAGCTGTATAGTCCGTTACCACAAAGCCTTTAAAACCCCATTGCTTGCGCAGCAGATCGGTCATCAGCCACTTGTTAGCTGTTGCCGGCACACCGTCTACATCATTAAATGAGCTCATGACGCTTCCTACACCTGCATCGATAGCAGCTTTGTAAGGAGGCAGATAATACTCAAACATTTTGATGCGGCTCATGTCGGTAGAGTTGTAATCGCGTCCCGCTTCCGCAGCACCGTATAAAGCATAATGCTTTACACATGCCATTACGGTTCTGCCGTCATACCCATTCCCCTGGTAACCTCTTACCATTGCTTTGGCAATTTGTGAACCCAGGTAAACATCCTCACCGGAACCTTCCGCAATACGTCCCCAGCGCGGGTCACGGGCAATATCTACCATAGGTGAATATACCCAGCTAAGACCATCGGCTGTTGCTTCGCTTGCGGCGATCTGTGCGCTGCGCTCGATCATTGGCATATCCCATGAAGCAGAAAGCCCTAACGGAATAGGAAATATGGTTCTGTGACCGTGTATAACATCCAAACCGAAAATGAGTGGTATATGCAAACGGGAATTATTTACCGCTATTTCCTGCGCCTTACGGATCTTTTCAGGCCCTGTAATACCAAACAAACCACCCACCTGTCCTTTCCTGATCTTATTGTCTACGTCTGAGCTTACAACAGAGCCCGTCACTGTTCCACCCGGTGTTACCAGGTTTAACTGACCGATCTTTTCCTCTGTTGTCATCTTGCCCATCAGGTTTGTAACAAAACTGTTCATTTTAGCATCCGAAGCAGTCTTTGTTTGAGCAAAGACCGATGTCATGCTGAGCACTGAACACGCTATAACAATTGTCTTTTTCATAATTCTAAATCTGTTTTATTCATGTTGAATAATGCAGTCTGCTATACCAATATCCTGCATTTCAGGGAAATAACTATTTACCGGCTGTTGCCATTATTCTGCTTCAATTGTCTTAATACGTTGCGATACGCCATTTTCATTAATCGCCTCTATGGTGAAATAATACTTCTTTTCTTTATCCATGCCTTTGAAAAAGTAGTCATTGGCGTTATGTACCATAATACAGTTATACATTTTATCCGGCGCAACGCCCGTATAGATATTGTAAGCGTAAGCATTTTCTACTGGCTCCCATTTTATCCATGCACTGCGTTTATCGCTCTCGGTACGCAACACGATAAACTGCTTTACAGCTTCCGGCTTCTCGCCATCGCCTTTTCCAAATACACGCAACCCGCTGATCGCAAATTTCCCGGTAGGCATATGTATATTTTCCAGCTTGATATACCGTGCACGCACTTCTTTAGGCAGCTCTACATATTCATGTGGTATATCTTCTTTGTTGTTGCTTTTATCTGCCAATACTTTCCACTGCTTTCCATCGGCAGAATAGTATAATTTATACTGATGGCAAATATCAGTCTTTTTACCCATGAACGCAGCATCCTGGTCTGCATAGTTGATCTGCACCGCCTTTACCGTTGAGATATCACCCAGGTCAGTTTGTATCCATTCACCCTTATCACCGGTTTTGGCACTCCAATAGGTTTTAATATTTTCATCTACTGCATTGTTAGGCAAATAGCCGCCTAATGTAGAAGACACGGTTACAGGTTTATTATAATTCAGCAACATCCAACCGGTAAATGTTTCGTGCATAGAGCTTGAAGAAGCGCTTGCACCTGCTCCCGGCAAATAATGCGGATAGTCTCCAAAAGCAGTATTGGTATACATCACATCATCCTTGTCAAAGCCGGCAGGCCAGATCCCAATTCTTCTCTCAAAACTGTTCTTCACAGAAATAACCATGGTACTTACATGCCAGTATTGGCTCCATTTATCTTTAAATGTTGCACCGTGGCCTGCACCACGTGCAAAACCGCCGGGCTTGTAACTCATCGGCATAGACTGATGTACAAAAGGCCCAAGCGGACTATTGGATACTGCAACGCCATCAGCATACCCGCTAAACTCCGTGGCAGGAGCGCCATACTGCAGGTAATACTTGCCATTATGCTTTGTCATCCACGCACCTTCAATGAATGGATCGAGAAAGGTATTATCCAGGTATTCACCGAAACGCTGCCAGCCATAACGTTTGTCATCCAGCAATAACAATTCCTTTCTTGTACCATAAGGCTGAAATGTCTTCCTGTTGAGCTCAACACCATATAGTGGGAATCTGTTGCTGCTCCCGTTATACATATATAGTTTGCCATCATCATCTACAAAATGAGCCGGGTCCCAGCCTCCTATATCAAATGAATCAACAGCTTCTTTCCATTGGTTGGCCTTGGGGTCGGTACTCATCCAGATAGGAAAGTTGGTGGAATAAGTGGAACCAAAAACCAGCATCGTATCTCCCTGCACCCAAACAGAAGGCGCACATAAATCGTCATATACTTTATGATAGGGTTTTAGGAACGAGCGTGAAACAAAATTCCACTTGAGCATATCATTGCTCCACCAGTACCCCCATTGGTTGGTGGAGAACAAATAATAATCGCCTTTATACATGACAATCACCGGATCGGCTGTAGCACGATGTTTTCCCCATTCGGTAAAATTCGGAATGGGACAATAACCATAGTCAATATTAATGGGATTACAATAGGTGGCTTGCTGCAACCTGGCAGTAAGCCCCATCATAATAAGCACAATAAAAGAGAAAATTCTTTGCCACATCAGTTCTCATTGTTTTGAAAAATAGCTCTCAAAGCAGTTTAGCTATTATATACAGCCCCGCCGGCCTAATTGATTGCGGGCGACTGAAATCCTAATTTCTTCAACCCTTTCTTCACTTCCGGACAACTCATGAACAAGTTCCACAACAAACCGGTCCTATAGTTTTCAATCATCACGATAATTGGCCCCTGGTCTATTGCCAGATGTGAAGTAGCATACCAGTTCTGCCCCTCGTTAAATGCATCAACAAAGCCGTATTCACTCCATATCTTATCACCAAGATCATAATAGAAATGCTTCAATGCCTGCATGGAATATTCCGGAGTATAAGGAAATGCCGATAACGCAGCTGTTGGCGTAATGGTACCATGATCATTCGCTGGAGAATGTGCATCGTAGCCATTATAGGTATCACTCGCCGTCAAACCCCAGCAATTGGCTCCGTATCCTTTGAAGTTGTTGGGATTGCGCACACAATGCTCCCTATTGATCAATGTGTGATTCCTGTTTTGCTCCCAGTAGTCGGCGTATTTATCTTTCAACCCACGCGGGTCCAGTCCAACAAAAGAATAGTGCGAGAAAAAGAGCGGACCACCATAGTCAAAGCCCAATGGCAGTTTTATTCCATAAAATTCCTTCCCGTTTTTAAAGAAATCACTCTGCGCCCAGCCCCTGTCGTACACAGCACTGGTAACAGGATAACGCTCACCTGAAGCGGCCAGCACATAAGTGATCAAACATTCATTAAAACCGCGCAGGGGAAAGTTCATCGCCCAGCCGTTGTTCGGACTCCAGTGCCAGTACAACACTTCCTGTCCCTCACGTGTAAACCAGTTCCATTCCAGCTGTTCCCACATCCAGTTAACACGGTCGCGGATCTCCCGTTCAGTTTGATTGTCTTTATTAAAATATTGCCTTGCACATAAAAGACCTTCAAATAAAAAAGAAGTTTCTACAAGATCTGCACCGTCATCTTTCCTGCCAAAAGGAATCGTTTTCCCGGTGGCGCCATCCAGCCAATGCGGAAATACTCCATGATAGCTATCAGCTTTCCAAAGGAATTTTACAATTCTGTTTAGGCGCCCTGCGGCCTCCTCACGTGTGATCCACTTGCGCTCAGCAGCAACAATGATAGACATGATGCCAAAGCCGCTACCGCCGGTTGTCACCACTTCATTGCCATAGTCGAACGACTGGTTGCTACGTTCTCTTGCGAGTCCGCTAACAGGATGTCCGAAGTCCCAGAAGTATTTAAATGTTTGTTTTTGTACTAATTCGAGCAGTGCTGTGTCGGAAAGATTTTTAGGTCGTTTTGTTGCATCGAATGCAGGCGTTCTGACATCTTTTTTTTGTGCATTTGCGCAACCAATGGTTAATAAAAAGCAGACACAGTAAAAGATATTTTTCATGCTCATGGATTTATTTACAAACGTTAAGAAAAAGGGAACCTGGAAACAGGTTCCCTCTGTGTTTCCTCTTAAAACACTGATTGCTAAGTGCGTTTATTAGTACCCGGGGTTCTGTTTAATCGTACCGTTTGTAATATCAATTACCGCCTGTGGTATAGGGAACAGGCTATTTATGTCTGTAAAACCTAAGGGAGCAAGAACATTTTTTGCCTGACCTGTACGAACGAGGTCGAAAAAGCGGTCTTGTTCCATCGCCAATTCCAGGCATCGTTCATTCCAGATCTGCTGGATGGTTGGTGCAGCTATATAAGGAAGTTTGGCACGATCGCGCACCAGTTTCAATGAAGCAGCCGCGCCTGCAACATCACCTTTATTGATCTTGGCTTCTGCATCTATTAACAGAATTTCGGCATAACGCATTTTGCGTACATTCTGGGCAGCGCCTTCATTTACGCCTGACACCTGGTCCTTTTTCGGAACATAAGATTTGCCATTGTAACGTGGAATAGTAACGCCTTCCATTGGATTAGGAGCCAGGATCAAGTCGCCATCCTGTGTTGTTTGTCCTCTGTATAAGATAGTAACTCTTTTCCGCAAGGTATCTCCAGCAGCATCGAATGCTCTTGCGAGGCTATCGGATGGTGCGTTGAACCCCCAGCCAAACCCATTACCACTCGCGCCCTGCACCTGCGAAAACTGGCTGTTACTCAGATCGCCATTACCTAAAACGGCATAATTCTGAACTTCAAAGATGGATTCAACACCGTTCTCATGTGAAATCCTGAAAAGCTGGTAAAAATCCGGTTCCAGGCTATATCTCCCTGAAGAGATGATTGCGGATGTTTGCTCCAGCACTTTATCCCATTCTTTCTGATACATAAAGACTTTTGCAAGGTAACCTCTTGCGGCGCCTTTGGTAGCGCGTCCTATTTCAGCTCCTGTATAGGAATCAGGCAATACCTGGGCAGCGTCCTGCAAATCCTTTATGATCTGACTATATACTTCAACTGCGGGGGTTCTTGTAAGCGCAGCAACTGCAGCATTTTCAACAGAAACAGGCATAGGAACATCACCGAATGCACGAACCAGATCGAAGTAAAAAGTTGCTCTTGCAAATTTAGCCTCACCAATCAAACGAGCTTTTAAGGTTTCGTCCATGGTAATAGCAGGGATGTTACTGATAGCCTGGTTACATAAATTGATAAGCTGGTATCTTCCGATCCAATAGTCATTGATCTGCCCTTCGGTAGACGTGTAGGCAAACCTGTCATAGTTATTTAAGAAAGACGCATCGCCCTGGGCGCCTCCTTTAATAGACTGATCAGATGGGATCTCTTGTATAGAAATGTAGGCAAAGGCTGTCATTTCCCATTTGCGCATTTTCGCGTAGATAGCTATTATAGACTGCCTTGCATCATCGGCTGTTTTAAAGAAATCACTTGGAGGGATCTTACCCTCTGTATTATTATCGAGATATTTTTTACAAGAGAAAAGCAATGACGACAATAACATTAAATATGCAGAATGAATAATAAACTTTTTCATGGCAACTAATTTTACAGGTTAACGTTTACACCAAAATTGAAAGTCGCGAACATTGGATATACGTTGTAATCTATGCCCTGCGAGGTAGCATCGAACCTTTCGTTGGCCGCTTTCTTATTATCTATGATTGTTACTTCCGGATTAAATCCAGTGTACTTAAAGAAGTTAAATGGATTAGTTGCGTTTGCATAAATACGTAATCCAGCCAGCTTCATTCTGGAAGTTACTTTTTCGGAGAACGTATAACCGATCTGTAAGTTTCTTACTTTCACGAAGTTACCAGATTCAACGTACCATGAATTTGACAATTTATTAGCGTTAGTAGCCAAATCTGCAGAAGGATAATCATAAGAAGTACCTTCCCCATGCCAACGTTTTTCATAAAAAATCTGGTCATAGTTTTCGTTACCTAATTGTCTGAACCTTCTTGCATTGTAGACCTTATTACCTCCCTGTCCATATAAGTCTATAGTAAGGTCGAAGCCTTTATATGCTCCATACAAGCTAAATCCGAAATTGTAGGTAGGAATGGCACTACCAAGGAAAGTACGATCAGCGTCTGTAATCTTGCCATCACCATTTACATCTGCAAACTTGAAGTCGCCGGGTTGTGCATCCGGCTGTATAGTAGTACCGGTAGCAGTTTTATAACCATTGATCTCGCTTTGATTCTGGAAGATGCCAATCACCTGACGTCCATAAAATTCACCAATCGGATGACCTACCGTTGTATAAGTAGTAGTAATGAAGTTTACAGCTCCGCTATAGATGCCAATGGTTCCAGGCCTTAAAGATTCCACCCGGTTTTTATTATAAGAGAAGTTTCCGTTGATGCTATAATTGAACTCGCCTGCTTTATCTTTCCAGCCAAGGTTCAATTCAACACCCTGGTTTCTTATACCTGCATTGTTATCGAGGTACCTGGTATTTGAAGCACCTACCGGGCTAAGTACCGTTACATTAAAGATTGAGTTATTGGTTTTCTTATTATAATAATCGATTTCGAAAGTCAACCTGCTTTTAAGTGCTGCACCTTCTATTGCGATATCAATTTCATCTGCGGTTTCCCAAAGCAGGTTTGTGGGGCCCACCTGGTCCACACCTGCACCAACTTGTCCTGGTTGTGAATATGCGCCGCCTGTTGACACAGCGGTTACAACAGTTGCCGGGATTTTGCTATTACCCATTCGCCCCCAGCTTCCGCGCACTTTAAGAAAGTTAAAGATGTTTTGATCAGCCATAAATTCTTCCTGAGACACAACCCAACCTAAGCCCACTGAAGGGAAATAGTCTACGCGGTTATTCAGAGGAAATATACTGGCAGCATCACGTCTTAATGTTGCTGTTAACAGGTACCTGTTTTTAAATGAATAGTTGAGCCTGCCAAAAACGGAAGCGGCTCTGTAAAGGGTAACACTTTCATCGCTGGTTTGCGTTGTTGGGTCTCCCAGGTTCAGGTACCAGCTCTTTGAGCCAAGGTCGGGCACTCCAAGTCTTGAAGCTGTTAGAGAATGTCCTCTTTCCTGCTGGATGTTTGTTCCCAATAATACGGTAAAGCGATGATCGTTTGCAATAGCGAAATCATATGTCAAAGTATTATCCCAATAATAGCTAAATGGGTCTTCCACTTTTTTGGTTAATTTTTGTGTCGTATCTCTTTGTACGGAGGATATGACATACCTGGGTACATATATTCTATTTTGACTATAGGTACCATCGATGCCGTAAGCAGATTTAAATGTTAGTCCTTTCGCCAGGTATAGTTCAGCATATACACCGCCTACCATTCTTATGCCTCTTGTTTGATCCCGGTTATATTCCAATTTAGCTACCGGGTTTGCAAAAGCACCGAATTGAGTCATATCACTATAGGTACCATCGCTGTTTTTCACCGGCAAAGCAGATGGCGCCGTATAAGCAGACATGAACATATTATCAGGTAAGTTATTAGATGTAAAGCCTGAGATGTTTGCGTTAATGCCCACCTTAAGAAAGTTGGTAACCTTACTGTCTACATTGGTTCTTACGTTAATCCTTTGATAATCGTTTGTTTTTGCAAGGCCTTCCTGTTTAAAATACCCCGAACCTAGTGCGTACTGTGTTTTTTCCGTACCTCCGGAGAAGTTCACTTCATGACTTTGGATAAGCGCATTACTTCTCAATATTTCGTCGTACCAGTTGGTAGAAGAGGGATAATTAGCCGGGTTTCTTGGAACGGGTGGTGTACCTCCGGACCTGGCTGCATCAATAGCATCTTTTTCATTCAGTAGCTGGATATATTCGCTACCGGTTGCCAGTTTTACCATTTTCACCGGTTTTTGTATGCCGCCATATCCGGCATAGCTAACGCGGGGCTGTCCATTTTTACCTCTTTTAGTAGTAATGATGATAACGCCATTTCCTGCACGGATACCGTAGATAGCCGAAGCGGACGCGTCTTTCAATACGCTGATAGATTCAATATCATTATTACCGAGGAAAGTAATGTCATTCGTCAACACACCATCTACTACATACAAAGGGTCGACATTTGAGCTGGCAGATCCTACACCACGAACACGGATGGTAGGTTGGCTACCCGGCGTTCCCAATGTGGTTACCTGTAAGCCCGCTACCTTGCCCTGTAAAGCCTGGGCAGGGTTGGCAGAAGCCTGGTAAGAGATATCTTTCGCAGTTACAGTAGTTACCGAACCTGTTACATCACTCTTCCTCTGACGACCATAACCTACTACAACTACATCTGCCAACTGCTGATTGGTTTGAGTAAGTACAATACTTAGGCTGGATTGATCACCTACGGTTACTTCTTTTGTTTCGTAACCGATATAGGAAATCAAAAGCACATCCCCTTTATTCGCATTGATGGAGAACTCGCCTTCGCTGTTGGTAGCAGTACCTTTCCCTGAGCCCTTGATCATCACCGATACATCGGCAAGTGGCGTCCCGCTGTCCGACATTACTTTACCCCTGATCACAGCCATTGGCGCCGCTGCCTGCAAAGACAATTCGCCTTCACGAATAACAATTAAATTGTTCTCCATGAAATGATAGGAAAGCCTGCTGCTGGAAAAGAGCTCATCCAGCACAGTTTTAATATCAGCGTCGGCAACATTGAGATTCACCTTTTGTGTGATACCCCTGATGTTGTTGTTATATAAGAACCTGTAATCTGTTTGTTGCTCAATTGTAGAGAGAACAGTGGCAATTTCCGTCCTTTTGAGATTAAGACTTATTTTCTTTTGGCTGAAGCCTTCAGCTGAAGCGTACATGGTAAAGAAGAGAATAAGCGCAGTAGTCATTTTCATAATAAGCAAAGCTTTGAATACTAACGGCCGCTCGCTTTCCGTTAAGAAAGATTTCATACTTTTATTGTTATGGTTAAAAGATGCCAGCCCGCCAAGGCTGGTATTGGAAACAATCACTCTAAAATTTAACCTGTTAAACGGGGGATGCGCCAACATTCTCCGTTTTTTATTGTGCCTAGGTAGGATGCAGGTTATTTTGCTGAACCAACATATATTTCATGACCTTTGATTTTAAAAGTAAAAGACGTTGCTACAGCCAACGCTTTAAATGCCTGCCCAACAGTTTCATTCTCAAAAGAACCGTTGAAGTTTAATTGCTTCACTTCCTCATCTTCAAAAATGATCGTTACGTTGTACCAACGCTCCAATTTTTGCGCCAATACCTCGAATGAATCTCCATGAAATGCAAGGCGGTTATTCATCCACGCCGTTTCTATATAATCTTTTCCTGCAGAAGTATCCAGCTGCACTAATTCAAACCTGCTCTCCACCTGCGCAACAACAGCATTATTACCTTTAACCGGTAAAGTTCTGTTGACAATGATCTTTTCGTCGGGATGCAGATATATTGGCTTCACGGTGGTATTGCCTTCACGACTCAATTGCACCAGACCCCGGATCAATGTTGTTTCTACAGTTTTGTCAGAGGGATAGGATTTCACGTTAAAAGCTGTTCCCAGGACTTTTATATTAATGCCGTTTGCATGAACGATGAATGGCTTTGCTTTTTCTTTTTTTACATCAAAGTAAGCTTCGCCTTCCAGTTTTACTTCGCGCATAGGCCCCTCGAAATCTGCCCGGTACGTGATCTTTGAACCCGCATTTAGCCAAACAACGGAGCCGTCCGGTAAAATTGTTTGCGTACGGGTTCCTTTCTGCGCCACTATTACCTGCGTATTGTCTGCAGGCGGCGCAACAGTAGTTTCCTTACCAAACAACCAAATTCCCAGAATTGTTGCGGCAATGCCGCTTGTTATAAATATAATCCGCTTAACACGGGATGGCCTGCGCACTAGTGTGCGCTCAATCAGCTCCCCCCCTTCATCCTCCTTTTCCATGGCCTGCTGTACTTCAGCCATTTGTAATATCCTGCTCACGTTTTTCTGCTCCTCTTCCGACACGTCTTCATCACGCAATGGCTGTTCACGTATATCTTCCTGCCACAGCCCGGACATGATCTCGTATTGCTGCTGTACGGTTATATCTTCACTAATACATTGCATCAGCTCTTCGCGTTCCGCCACAGAAGCTTCTCCGCTCAGGCAGCGGGCCATTATATACCAGATTCTATTGGTTTTATCCATTAAGATGCAGTGCTGTAATAGGTAAGACAGCAATTCTTAAATGATCTACTAAAAAAAATCAAGATTTTTTTTGCGGTACAAAAACCAATTGGGGTTTCGGGATCTTCAGAGCAAGACAAATTCGCTTTACAGCGATCGCCATTTGCGCATCGATGGTATTTACAGAGATATTAAGGATGTCAGCAACTTCTTTATATTTAAGGCCGTCTTCACGGATCAGCTTAAAGATCATCTTGCAACGGGGTGGTAGTTCATCGATCGCTTTACGCATACAACCCACCATTTCAGCATTGATCAGCACATCATAAGGCGTAACATTACCATCCAGTTCTATTTCCAGGAAGTCGAACGGCGAAGTCACCAGCTCCTGCGCCTTTTTGGAAAGTGTATTCAGCGCCCGGTTTTTTACCGCCACGTAAAGGTAAACAGTCAGGTCTTCAATATTAACGAGATTCGCCCTGTTGCACCATAACTTAACGAAAACGTCTTCCACTATCTCTTCGGCGCTTTCTGAAGAGCGTATAATAGATTTACAGAACGACCAGAGCCTTTTATGAAACTGTTGGTACAGCTTCGCAAAAGCCTGCTCATCGCCATTTGAAATGGCTATTTGTATCGTTTTCAGACAGTCAAGCATTCTAGTCTTCCCAGGCCAAGTACGGGGCCATTTTTATTGTGCGTAAAACAAAGCTATGAAATTAAAGAGATTGTAAAGCAATTTATAGCTAACAATTGTTCTTTTTTCAGCGCAGGCAGTTCCAACCTGCCGGCTATCAGCCCAACCAAATACACTAAATCGTTGCTGCGCATGCCAACACGGAACTCACCGGTGTATCTGAAATTATAATGTAATTACATAATAGACTATATTACATAAAAAACACCCTTGTTAAATACAAAAGAAGAGTTGAGGACATCATTATTGCAATTCAGCAAAGCCATCCTCAGACCAGAAGACTTTCACGACCAGTTGGCTCCCGCAGTAATGGCCTGCTCCGATCTTCTATTTTCCAATTTCTCTTTAGCTGGTGAGGACGCAAGGAAACACATTAAAACGGCTCATGGAAATGCCATAGGCACTTTCTGGGCAGCAAGATGTTCACGGGAAGTATTAAGAACACAACGTTTTTCAAGAGCGCTTTATAACTCGGTTTCTGAGGCTTTGAAGCAGCACCAAAAAACAATTCATGTTTTATATGCAGGAACCGGGCCATTTGCAACGCTCGCCTTGCCGGTTATGATGATGTTTAAGCCTGAAGAAGTTCAGTTTACTTTTCTTGAGATCAACTCCGAAAGCATTGAAATAGTAAAGCAGGTTATTGACCTGCTGGATCTGCACAATTACATAAAAGATATTCATCAATGTGACGCCTCGGTATGGGAAGTACCCTCACCCGATATAGATATTGTCATCAGTGAAACAATGTATACCGCCCTTAAAACCGAACCCCAGGTAGCCATTATGCTTAACCTGGCAAAACAGTTGCCTGAAGACACTATTTTCCTACCTGAAGAAATCACAGTGTCCCTTTGCAGATGGCTTCATAAAGACAAAGAACCGGAGATATTGGCCGAACTGTTTCGTTTTAATAAACCACTGATACATTCCATTATAAACAACTCGCCGGGCAAGAGCTGGGTTTTCCCCGACCGGCAAATCCAGGTAAGCCTGTTGGCAAATGAACAACTTTATTACGCCACCGATATCCGGGTTAATGACGGCAATTATTTAACCTGGAATGACAGCTCTTTGAATATCCCGGAAAAAGTAAAAGTGTATTTTAGTGAAGGTGATAGAAGCCTGAATTGCAAATATAGCCTGCAGCCAATACCTGGCTTTCGGATTATTGAAAGTTAAAAATAAAGTAATTAAGTCATGAGCGTGCCTTGAGTACAGCCTTCCCTGAATTATGCTTTAATTTTTTCCTCTTCAAGATCTATCCGGTGAAGGAATCTGCGAATGATCTCCTCATCAATACGCTGCTCCTTTCTGTTCATATTCAGTAACAGATGACGTTGCTTTTCGAGAACACCAATATAGATTGGTTTTATACTTTCATGAATATCAGCTCCTTCTTCAGCGTTTAGCTGAAGCTCCCACTTATTTGCAAACTGTTGCAGCAGAAGATTGGAACCTAGTTCTGCTTTATGATGCTCATTTAAATACGCCAGGGATGCTTTTGCCAACTCTTCACGGAGCAATTTTCCGGTTTCGTCTTCCGGAAGATGATCATGAAATTCAGGAAGTTTTACTTTCCTGATAACAGCGGGAAGCGTTAACCCCTGTAAAACCAATGTCACCAGTATCACTACAAAAGTGATATATAATATCAGATCTCTTTGCGGGAAAGGAGTTCCATTATCAAACGTTACAGGAATAGATAAGGCAGCTGCCAGGGAAACAACACCACGCATACCTGTCCATCCTATCACGAACGGGGCTCTCACTCCAGGATTTTTATCGGCAACAGTAATGAAATGGCTGGCTATTTTGGTAAAGACCAGGGCACCAAAGGCGGCCATCATTCTTCCAACAATGAGCACGCCCGATATTAAAAGACCATAGCCTGATGCTTCATATATGCTCATACCCTCTTTTTGGACCCCCGCTACAATTTCAGGCAGGTCAAGTCCAATTAATAAAAACACGAGTCCATTCAGGATAAAGACCAGGCTTTGCCATACATTTCCTCCTCTTAAACGTGCAGAGCTACTTAAAAAAGAATGCCTGTGATAAGAAAGGAAAAGGCCACCACTTACCACCGCGAGTACACCTGAACTATGACATTCCTCTGCTACGATATAGATGGCGTGAGGCGTAACCAGTGTAAGGATGATATCCATATTTACATCGGTTGGCAGCCATTTATGCAGCTTCAGAAAGGTCAGCCCCACCAGCAGCCCTATAGCTACACCACCAGCTACCATCCAGCAGAATGTTAAGGCAGCTTCATGCCACACAAACTGGCCGGTAGCTACCGCTATCATCGCAAAGCGGAAAATAATCAGGGAAGACGCATCATTCAACAGGCTTTCACCTTCTAGGATAGAAGATGTTCTTTTAGGTACTTTTACAAATTTCAGAATCGCACTGGCGCTTACTGCATCCGGAGGAGAAACAATGCCCCCCAGCAAAAAACCCAGCGCCAGCGAAAACCCCGGAATAAAGTTATTGGCTATAACCGCTACCGATATCGCAGTCAGGAAAACGACTACGAATGCAAAGCTGCCTATAATTCTCCGCCAAAACCAAAGTTCTTTCCACGAAATGGCCCAGGCTGCCTCATATAGCAAAGGAGGAAGAAAAATAATGAAAATTAACTCCGGGTCTATTTTAAGCTGCGGGATACCCGGCACAAAACTGATCAGCAAGCCAGCCAATACCAGCAATACAGGATAAGCTACTTTTATCCTGTTGGCCAGCATTATCAAAAGAACGATCAGCACTATCAGCGCCAGGTAAAAAGGGAAATGATCCAGCATTTTAAAAACAGATTAGTTTAGTCACATTTTCATACCACGCCCGTGCATATGCGTGCTGTATAATGATAAATTTATTGATAAAATCTATAATAATAGCTGTTCACCCAAGATGAAAAATAACAAGCAATAAAAAAACAGCTAAGTAGACACAAAGCTGTTTCTCTTTTGTATAAAAAACCTACTGTTTACTCTCCATTTGCCTGCCTCCCTGGTAACAAACAAACAGAGATATCTTTACGCTTTCTGCCTGCGAATGTGTTTGAACCGTAATAAATAGCCCACTTTCAGCGAAAAAAATCTTGTATGGTACAATTCCTTTTTCTGCAGGTTTTCCTGGTAACGCAAAGACAAATCGAGCCGGGTGGTAGTTGGATACATGAGGCAGCCTAGTCCCCCTTCAAACGACGGGCCTGCATAACCTTTGTCGGTGTGGATCCCTGCTTTTAATTGCGAATACCATAATACCTTTCCCGGCAGCAGATTCATATAGTACCTGGCACCGGCGGTAAATGAGAAGAGCTGGCGGGATACGTATTTGATACCATGTTGCTGTGTGCCCACCATGCTCATGATGCTGGGTTCTGCGACTATGCTCAAATGATTGTTCAGCGATTTTGCAGCCAATACACTCATTCCACCCCCTACCTGGTTGGTAGAAGCCAGCTGACCAACGGGAACCGCCAGTCCTGCATTTATGTAAAGGCTCACCTTATGTTGTGCCAACAAGTTATTGGCAATGAAGACAGACAACAATGTAAAAAAGATCATTCTCATAAACTAACAGTCTCTTCTTTTTGTGTTTAATCATCCAATTCTTCTCCAAACAGCTCCCTGTCGGACTTAGAGTTTTTCATCAGCCTGTAGAAAAAGATCTGACTTATTACTGCTGTTGCCAGAAGGATGAGAAGTAGTATCATAGGAAATAGTTTGATTAAAAATCTACTGCCGCTTTAAAAAAAGCAGCAGTTTAACCCCAAAACCTCAAGGCACTTTTCAAACCAATGCCTACATAAAAATAAAAATGACATATACATATTTATATCAGTTATTTATCTTAAAGTATCAATATTGCTACAGAAAAAAATATTATTAAAACAATTGATATCGAAAGCAAAAAAAAGATCAGGAAGGGGCAGGGGATAAAAAAGCCCAGATGAGAACATCCGGGCGTCAATATCCTTTAATTGGCATGAGACCAATCAGTACAAAGGTCATAAACAGGCGGGTAAATGAATATCACTTTTTGCGCGTAATATGTCAGGAAAACGGCAAAAGGCGTTCAGCTGATTCATTTACCCTAACCTGTTGGGCGATCGTCACCTGGGTAATGTCATTGATTCTTTGCTATGTTTTTTTTGCCACTTTACCGTTACAACTGGCGTATATGCCTGGGGTCTACGCCGGCCACAGCTTCTTCGAAGTTGAATACCACGCCAAAGCGAAGGGTATTATTCATGGGGTTGATGCCTGCCTTACCTTGTGAAGGCGCGAGGTAGGATACGTTTATGTTGAACACCGGTAATCGCAGTCCTATACCGGCGGAGAAACCATTACGGTAGCTTTCAATACGCGGTTCATGACTATAGCCTGCGCGTACATATAGCAAGCGCCTGAAGTCGAACTGCGCGCCTAACGCAAAGCGATCGGTATTATTGGAGAATCCTTTTACCCAGCTTTTCATTACAGGCATTTCGTGATAAGCAGTTAAATCGTCCGGATTGGAAGGAATAGCCGGCACCAGCAGTTTTTCATATTGAGCTGCCAGCAGCAAGGCATTGTCTTCGCCCAGCAGGAAGGTATATCCTGCGCCCAGGGCAAAGGTGGCGGGAAGAAATTCTTTTCCTTCTGCGTTATCGGTATAACTTATTTTTCCGCCCAGGTTGGAGAGCATGAAGCCGCCCGTCCATCCCACTCCATATTCATCCCTGAAGTCGCCATAGAGAGAAAGGTCGCCCGCAACTGTTTTACCCGCTTTAAAAGCAGTGCCGTTATAGACGCCGCTTACGAGCCTGGAGTAAACAAAACGTAGCGCTGTAGAGGCACTGATATAATCATTGAGTTGCAAACCATAGGCTGCATCTACGGAAAAATCCCTGGGTTTATAAGAGCTGATTATGGTTCCAACTTCATCGGTGCCTGTAATGGTACCGGTATTGAAATAACGTACCGAGAAAGCGAGGGCGTCGCGGTCGTTGAGGTGCGTAAAAAAAGAAGCGGCGGCCAGGTATTGGCCGGAGTTATATGCCGAGAACCAGGGCGTATAGGAGAGCCCGATTCCCATTTTCTGCGGGCTGAAAGCCAGCTTGGCCTGGTTCATAAAACAACTGTTGGGATCAGGGTCCATAGGTATGGATATATCGGCCATACCTGCTGCGCGCGGGTCGGGCGATATACGAAGAAAGGGAACAGCGGTGGGTACGGTTAGTACTTCCTGCGCATACACCTGCCCACCAAGGAGCAGTGCTAAAAAAAGGGATCTTACACACATTATCTTTTATTTTTTAGACGCTAAAATTTTCATTGCTTTGTTTTTCAGTTCCTCTACCAGCAGTAGCTGTTGTTCCAGTGCGGTATTTTCTTCTGTCAGCCGCTCAATAAGTTGCTGCCGTTCTTTAACCGCTTCGGCCAGTACCGGAATAATTTCGTTATAGGCTAACGCTTTGGAATGCATATCATCATTGGCGGTAGTCACTACCTGTGTCAGTACCTTTTCCAGCTCCTGTGCAATAAAGCCGTAATGCACCTTTTTGTCGGTGGGCATGTGCTGCCTGGCCATTGCCTTTCCGTTCCATTTAAAAGAAACCGGCCGCAGCGCATCTATGGTGTTAAGCGCGCCCTTAATAGGCTGAATATCTTTTTTCAGGCGGCCATCGGAACTGAGATTAGTGGTAGAGGTGGCATTGATATTACCTGCTACATGTAACTTATAAAGTGGTTTATAAATTCCAATACCTACATTGGAGGCGTAGGTAGGGTTAGTGGATCCCAGGATAATGGTATTACTGTACTGAATCTGAGCAAAAGCACCGATGGCCGTAGCATTTGTGATATTGGTGGCAGAATTCTGTATGCTGTCTGTATAACCTGCACAATAACCCAGAGCGGTGTTAAATGAGCCGGAAGTAACACCAGCCAATGCATAGGCGCCTACGGCTGTATTTTTATCGCCGCTGGTTAAATTATAGGCGGCCCTGTATCCGGCAGCAGAATTATAGGAAGAGTTTCCGCCGAGGTTAGCAAGCGTCTGGTAACCCACGGCAGTATTGCTGGAACCCGTAGTCACAGACCGAAGGGCATCTGTACCTACAGCCGTATTAAATGAACCGGAAGTATTAGAAGACAGTGCACCTGCACCAAGTGCGATACAGCTATCGCCGGTACTAACGCACATAGCGCTATCGCCTATGGCAATCTGCGATCCGGAGTTAATGGCCCTTGTCATGGCATCGTGGCCAATGGCAATATTATAATCCTGCGTGGTGATTCCCCTGCCCGCCCTTGTTCCTATAGCAGCATTCAGGAAGCCACCGGTGCTGGCGATATTCCACATTGCATCATAACCAATAGCCACATTTTCTTCCTGAGGCTGGACAGGCGAACCAGCCAGGATGTTGAAGCCGTATTGACTTGCTTTTCCCGGCGGCAGCATATTATTGGCTCCTACGCCATCGCCAATAGGCGCCCAGGCATGTCCATTCCAGACAAACATATTAATACCGGCACTGGATGCATTATAGCCGGAGTAAAATGGTCTGCTTGACGGGCCGCTGAGCAGAAACATGATACGCCCCGGCGTTGTATCGGATGGATCGGGAAGCGCCACATATTGATTATCCACAGTTGTGTTTACTGATATCATGGTAAAGCTATCAACCGAATTTGCGGCTGCACCCAACAAGCCATTGGTGCTGACTGTAAAAACCGAAGGGTTTACCCCCAGTAATGTAGTTCCCTGGTTATGCAGGGTAGCGAAAGGCGTACTGGTTTTGAAACCTACATACCCGGTAGCACTATCCATAAAAAGCCGGGTAATATTGTTTGTTTTAAATACCAGTGGCCGTATATCGGTAGTACCCATGAAGCTGCCGGTATCTAACCCGGAGTTTCCGGGTAATGCCCATTGCATCCCTGATGGCGCCAGCCAGTTCCATTTGCCGTTGTTGCGGAAATACAATCCTTTATTGACCCCTGCGCCGGGGATATTTTGGAAATAGATGATGGAGCCGTCTTTCACCGTTTTTACAACCTTGGTGGTATCCGGGATACGTGGCAGTAATAAAGTTTGCCGCTGGCTCTCTATTTCCAATGCCGCAGACGAATCGTACCGGGTGATATTATTCCCCAGTTTCAGCTGCTGCGCGGTCAGGCGTGGCAACGGCCACATCAGCAGCAGGCAGCAGCACCCTGTAAGCCAGATCAGGCTGGATAAAAATGGAAAGGTCTGAAGTTTCATATCAGTAAAAAATTCATTTTTCATGTACAGTTTGCAATATGCGGTTTACTTGCGCCTGCATTTTTTTCAGTTGATCTTCGGCGTCAGCCTGATCCCGGGTAAGGTTTTGGAGTTGTGTTTGCTGCTGCTTTATAGCTGCGGTTATCACAGGAACCAGCGCTGTGTATTCAATCGTTTTAGTTTGAAAGGAATCTGTTGCGGTTATAACTGCGTATGGCAATACCAGTTCCACCTCCTGCGCTATATAGCCATAATGCACCAGGGAATCGGTACGGAGTTGCAGCCTTTTAGTTACGTCAGGATTCCACCGGTAAGTGACGCCGCGTAATGCCAATATTTTTTGCAGGGCATTTTCCAGAGGCTGGATATTCTTTTTCAGACGCAGGTCCGAGGGGGTTAAAATAGCACCTTGACTGGCGATGGCTCCGTTGATATGGAGTTTAAAACTAGGATTGTAAATACCTACTCCTACATTTGTAAGGTAAGTAGAAGCTTCCGAGCCAAAGATTATAGTGTTACTTTGAAGAAATTGTGCACGCGGGCCGATGGCAGTGGCATTTTTTACACTTTTATCGGAGTAGGTGCCAGCGTCGTAATTACCGCTATTATACCCAAAGGCGGTATTGTAGCCAGCGCCTGCATTCAGTTGCGTGCAAGCTTCAACCCCTGCAATTGTGTTATAGGATGATTTTACATAACGACCGGCAATATAACCGAGTGCCGTATTAAAATTAGCGGTAATTTCTGCCCAATCCATTGTCGCGGTGCCTAAGGCTGTGTTTCCGCTACCCGTGGTATTCGTGCTCAAAGCGCTGGTGCCTACAGCGGTATTGCCAGCCCCTGTTGTATTTTGATCAAGTGCCCAGGCGCCAATGGCACAGTTGCCGCTTGTGGAGGTGTTGGTTAGAGTTCTGTATCCAATGGCAACGTTACGGTTACCCGAAGTAGATGACCTAAGAGATTCAGTTCCAATTCCAACATTAGAAAAAGAAGCAGTATTTGCACTGATGCTTGAGAAACCGATGGCAATATTCCTGGTTCCATAAATGTTTTTATTCAAGGCGTTTTGGCCAATGGCAATATTGTCCTGAGCAACAGTATTGTCGGCCGCCCCAGCCATAAAGCCTACCGTAGAAGGCGCAACATATTTGTTTGGAACGGTGAAAGTCTGATTTTGAATTCCATCTCCAAACATCCGCCAATTAGATGATGCCCAGATAAAAGAGATGGCTTTATCAACTCCAAGTGAAAACGACCGTACATTAAAAGGCACCGTTCCTGTATTAGCGATTGTAATAATACGACCGTCTGCGGAAGACCTGGTAGGTGTGGGTAATGTAATACTTACACCATTCACAGTTTGAGGAATACAGAACAAGGTAAAGCTGTCTACCGTATTAATACTGCTTCCTAAAGAATAGGAGCCTGAAGACGGAAAACCGTTCATCATTTTGGCTCCCAGGATAGTAGCTCCACGATTATCAAGATTACCGGAAGGTGTTGTGGTGCCAATGCCTAAAAAACCAGAACTGGTACTATCGATAAACATGCGCGTGGTATTGCCTGTTTTAAAAAGTAGCGGACGCCCATCAGTAGTACCTACAAAATTCTGGTTTCCAACGGTACCTGCATTTCCAGTTGTATACCAATTTGCTCCCGCACCAAAAGGAGGAAGCAGTTCCCACCTTGCACCAGCGCGAACATAGGGTCCTTTGTTTAACCCTGTTGAAGGTTGGTAAAATAGCAGCGCCCCGTCTTTTACCGTTGTAACTACTTTGGCTGTATCGTTAATGCGCGGCAGTAACAAGACAAGCCGCTGGCTCTCTATTTCCAGCGCCGCAGAGGAATCCAGTTTTGTGTAATTATCGCCTATCTTCAATTGCTGGGCATAACCTGCTTTGGACAGAATCAATACCAGCAATATCAGACGCAGGGTTTTAACTACATCTGCAGCAATATGTACTACTGGAAATCTTTTAATTTTATTTTCAATAACCATATGAGCTTCTTATGTTAAAAACAGAGCTATACTATTTTACTCCGGCGCGGTTCTCCAGCTCATCCAATTCCTGTTGCAACCTGCGCAACCTGACCTTTAGAACCACCTGTTTTTGCTGTAATTCGTTAATCAGTGGCTGCTGCTGTTTTATGGCTTCTGTAATTACCGGAATAACCTCTGCATAAGCTACGGTTTTCAGATGCATACTGTCCGAAGCAGTATGTACCAGTTCAGGCAATACCTTTTCAATATCCTGCGCTATGAATCCCAGATGCAGCGAGCTATCAGCATACAATTTTAGTTTCCCGGCGAGATCTGTTTGCCAGCGATAGGAAACCCCGTTTACACCTTTTATTTTCTCCAGGGCATTTTGAACTGGATAAATGTCCTTTTTCAACCGCCGGTCAGAAGTAGTGGTAATAGCGGAACAATATACCGTTCCATTTACATGCACTTTATATTGGGGGTTGTAGGTGCCTATGCCTACATTACTCAGATAGCCGGTTCGTGCAGAACCTAATACTATCGCCGGATTACTACCTGTAACCTGTGCCAACGCACCTATAGCAAGAGATTTTGTTACCGGATTGCTACCGTTATTGGTGGATATAGAACTATCAGTGTTAAAAGCCGAAAAGCCAAGCGCAGCTGACTCGTTTTGAGCCAGAGCAGCTGCCGGAGAATTTGCCAACGCATTAGCGCCTACAGCAGTGAAAGCAGGTGAAGTCCGGCTGATTCCGGCGCCCCTGCCAATTGCAACTATGTTGTTACCGATAGGGGAGTATCCATTCCAATCCCAAAGGCCCGCAGCCAGGTAGCCTAAAGCGGAATTACTACCTCCGCCTACGCTTGCGACATTGAGATTCAAACTTCGATGACCTATGGCTATATTCTGGCTGTAAGAGTCCGAGCCACTAATTTTATTTAATGTGTAATCGCCTATACCAATATTATCGGTTCCTCTATTGTTATGCAAGGCCCTGTTGCCTATTGCTATACGGTTATTGCCAACCAATGAAGAGTTCGGCGCTATAACAACATTGCCATAGTAACTTGGACCAATGGTTGAACGGAGTATCCCCACATTGGAATATCCGGTAGTAAGATCACTAAAGCATTCAACTCCGAGGGCAATATTCATGTCACCGGTTACATTGGGAGAGGCATTATATCCAAGCCCTAAAGAAGGGTTTGGCCTGCTTGAAGTATAAACATAGTCTACAAAAGTGGAATTCGCCAGAAAATCGAAAGGCTGTCTCCAGCTTGAACCACCCCATATCATAGGGCTGGCCATACCTGGATTAGTCTTGGATGTGCCGTAAATAGTCGCACTACCGGTATTAACGATATAAATCACACGTCCCGGCGTTCTGATAGTAGGGTCGGGTATCTGAATATTTACAAAGCCAGTTGTTTGAGCAATAATAAACACCGAATACACATCTACAGTGGAAGCAGCAGTTCCCAGCATATCACTAATAGGAAAATTACCAAAATACTGAGGCCCCAATATCGTACTGCCCTGGTTGTGCAGTCTGGCCTTGGGCTGGCCGGCACCAAGGCCTACATAACCATTGGTGTCGATAATCATACGGGTGGTATTATTTGTTTTAAAAACCAGTGGCAAAGCGTCAAGTGTTCCGAGGAAATAAGAACCACTGTTGACGCCGCTATTGCCTGCCGTTGACCAGGCAGAGGAACGGGGCAGCATCCAGTTCCATTTGGCATCCGATCTTACATACAAACCTTTTGCAAAGGAATATCCGGGGTTATTGAAATATATCAATGATCCATCCTTTACGGTTGATACTATGGTATTCGTATCGTTGATTCTCGGCAGTAACAACGTCAGTTTATCGCTCTCAATTTCCAGCGCTGCAGAAGAATCACGATTTGTTGTATTATTACCCAGTTTCACCTGCCCGTTGCTTACAACGGGCAAACACTGCAATAAAATTATTGCCTGTATCAGCCGTTGTAAGCCCCATTTCAAAACAGTTCGTTCCATTATCATCGACATAGGTTTAATTCACCTTTATAAATCGCAGGTTACCGGTTGTCTTGTTATCTTTCGTTACCAGGAAGATGTTATAAGAACCGGCAGGTAAAGCAGATACATCCAGTTTGGTGACCGGCCCTGTAATTAACTTTTTAATGAGCATGTGCCCTGTAAGATCGTACACTGCCAATGTCACATAATTCACATAATCGGGTATAGCCACATTAATGTTAATGATTGCAGGGTTAGGATACATCAATACCGGATCTCTTGCATATGCCGGTGGTGCTACGATGGCACTATTGGAGTACACATAACCACCCAGTGTACAAAGTAGCCTCAGGCGGTATCCGGCGCTGGTATTGCTGTAAGCTGCGGTATCGGTAAACGTATAAGCCGTTATGCCACCCACCGGTGTAATACTATCTACTGTAATCCAGTTATTGGTATTATAAACATCTTTTTCAATAACCATACGCGACAGATTATTGAGATTTTGCATCACCCAGTCTAGCTTCACATTCAGCGGCGACAAACGGGTGCCTTCAATCTTCATCACTTGTTGCGTACAGGTGACTTCTTCACCTGCTACGAGTCCGGCAAACAAGGTAGTGCCGGCAGGTACCGAGGTTAAATCGGTATAGGTGGTGGCCGCTTCCGCTACAGGACTGCCGGTGGTAAGGCTGCCGGGAGAAACGGGGGCGTTCAGCATGCCGGCTTTATCCCAGGTGGCACTTACATCCTGGAAACGGCCAACGAAAGTACCGTTATGATTCGTAGCATAGATAGGACCTTCATTGGCAGTAAGATGCTGTAAGGTAAAACGCCCGGTAAGATTAGCTGAACTATTGACCATCCAGGTAGTGCCGGTAGACCTGTTATTGATGCTGGCACCACTAAGGCCCTGCTCGTACACATTATTAAAGACGCGTGTTTTTACCGTGGCGGCGGTGCCATTGTTTATAAAAGAAAACGGGGTATAACTTCCAGCCTGTGTACCAATGGGCCACACATAATTTTTCCCGTTGGCAGTAAGGTTCTGAATTTCAAGGAAGCCCCCCATGACATCGCCTCCCGTGGCAACGAAGGCAAGAGGATGATACCCCGATACGGGTGAAGCAGCCTGGCCGTTACGCACTACGAGAGAAGCGCCATTAAGAGATAAGATGCCTTGCACAAAATGAAGTTCACGAATGGATAGATCGGATCCATTGTCGAGCGTCAACCCACCGGTATTGTTGAGCCATAAAACAGGCATCCTGGTACCTGCCTGAGCAGATGCGCTGTAAGCGCCGTAGAGCGCTTGTCCGCCGCCGTTTCCCAGGCGTTTGAATCCAATGATGCCTTTATCGCTGAAGGAGGCTGTAGCGGCATTTTTCCAGCTATTGCCGCTAAAGTATAGAAACTGGGCACTATCCTGGCCTGCGTAACCTGCGACCTCCATATTTCCGAAGATGGAAACGGTATCTTTTACGAAAAGATGAACAGAAGCGCCGGGCGGAATATATACATCCTGGCAGAACACATCTTTTTCAGCAAGCATCATCGCAAAAAGGGATAATATCGCACGCACATATCTTTGTACCGCCATAATCATTAATAGTATTAAGGCCAAAGAATACAGGGAGCCGGGTAAATACCCGCTCCACTGTATCTGGTCTTTCATCAGGGAATAATATACCAACCGGTTGCAGCTACACCACTGGACTGCAGCTTTACGTAAGCCCCCGGGATAAACAGCGTCATGGGTGCAGCTGAGGTGACACTCACACCATCAATAGTACCTACAATATTCACTGGTTTGTTTGTATCCACTTTACTGATATCATTGACTGCTTTAATCACGTACACCCTTCCTTTTGAAGTAGCAGCAGCAGGAAGTGTGACGGTAATATTACCGTCTGCTACAACTGTATGATGTGTTTGATTAAGCGTAGTGCTGGCTGTAACGCTTTGAACACTTACCGACACACTACCCCCTACCTGCAATGTAGAGGTGGGTTTGTCGGTAGAAAGGCCGCCAACCAACAGTGAATCTCTCAGCACCTTGGTACCGGCTATGGGCTGGGTGCCGGTTGTAATGACACCCGGAGCGGTAAACGTAGCGCCATGGATCAACAGGGTATCTTTATTCAACCCCTGGCCGGTGATACGCTCCAGCGCAGTACTGAAAGAGGAGGTATCGACATTACCCAGGACCCATCCTTTAAAGACATCCGAAGGCATATTTCTACGTTCCACCGTTCCTGTAACGGTATCGTGGACCAGTACCGTGTTTAAGTTGGAAAGGCCTTTAAGCTTGGTGAGATAAAGGCTGTCGGTGAATTTGGCCACTTTTGAAAACAACGTGTCTGTAACAGATACATTTTTGGAGGCTTTAATATGGCCAGCAAACAAAGCTGAATCGGCTACACTCAATTTGCCGCCCAGTTTGGCATAACCCGCCGCAGAGAAAGCACCACCTACCGCAAGACTATCTGTAACAGATACTTTACCTGAAGCGGAGTCTATAGCAATACGAACAAGGTTATTAGTAATAATACTCAACGAACGCTGGTTGATGGTGCCCATGAGCGCCTTGGGGAAAAGTGACGGGTTGATGGTATTACCAGACATCGCCCATGAACGGTCTTCGGCATTATAAGCGAGCTTATACCATCCTGGTGTTGAACCTACTGTGCGGCGGATATAAATGCCGGCATTGGCAGGTGTAGCATCGGAATAATAAATCATAGTTCCGTTTGGCGGAGTCAGCGCATTAATGGCTGTGGTATCGGTCAGGCGCGGCAACAGGAAACCCTGTTTCGTACTTTCCAGTTCCAGCACGGAAGATTTATTGATAGAAGTTGGATTGAGACCAATTTTCTGCTGCGCATTGGCAGCTATAACAGCCAGCAACATCGTGGGTAACAACAGTAGCCCTATCCGTTTGATGCGGATTGCATTACGACAAATTTTATGCATATAATTATTTTATAAATAAGAAAATATAAACGGTTATCATTAAGGATCAATTCACCAGGAACCAGCTGTCTACTCCATTGGATTGCAGTTTACGGACAGTGCCCGCGTTATATATATATAATGCATCGCCCGCGGTTTTAACGGTGCCGTCTACAGTACCTACGATGGATACCGGTGCGGAGGTACTAACAGTGCTACTACCTTTAATGATATAAATCCGTCCTTTGGCGTTAACGGGATTGGGCAATGTGATGACAACGTTCCCATCAGCCACAACGGTATGATGTTTTTCATTCAGTGTTGTACTGGCACTTACGGAGAGTATATTCATGGAAACACTGCCTCCTACCTGTAAGGTAGAATTGGGTAAGTCGGTGGAGGCGCCGCCTACGAGCAGAGAATCGCGCAAGACCTTGGTACCCGCAATAGGCTGTGTGCCTGTAGTGATGACACCCGGCGCCGTAAAAGTTGCGCCATGAATAATCAGTGTATCCCTGTTTAAGTTTTGCCCGGTGATACGCTGTAGTGCTGTGGGATAGGAAGAAGTGTCTACGTTACCTATAGTCCAACCCTTGAACAGATCGGCAGGCATATTACGGCGTTCTACCGTACCTGTTACGGTATCCTGTACCAGCACGGTATTTAACAGTGAACCTCCTTTAAGATGAGTAAGGTACAGGCTGTCGGTAAACTTCGCGACCTTTGAAAACAGTGTATCGGTTACAGACAGGTTTTTACCTGCGGTTACTTTTGCAGCAAACATCGCGGAGTCTGCTACAGACAACTTGTTACCCAATATTACTCTGCCGCCAACATTCAGGGCTCCGCCCACAGTAAGACTGTCAACTACCGTTACTTTACCGGTGACCGAGTCGATTGTCATACGCACCAGGTTATTGGTAATAAAGTTTACCGAGCGCTGGTTCAACGTTCCCAGCAATGCCTTGGGAAACAGCGAAGGATCAATGGTATTGCCACCCATAGTCCAGCCACGGTCTTCCGCATTATACGCAAGTTTGAACCAGGCTGGCACACCTCCAGTTGTTTTACGGATATAAATACCTGCATTGGTATGGCTGGTATTGGATGGGTCCGTGAAATAAATCATGGTCGCATCGGGCGGGGTTAGCAGGTTAATTGCAGCGGTGTCGCCAATCCTCGGCAACAGAAAACCCTGGTTGGTACTTTCCAGTTCCAATACCGATGATTTGTTAATACGAGTAGGGTTATCACCAATTTTCATCTGGGCTTGTATCTTTGTAGCAGACAATAATAATGCTATTGCCAGTACGCTCATTTGCAGCCATTTGGGACAAGCCATCCTTTCCACAAAAGCCTTGTAAACTTCTCTCATTGGGATCGTTTAATTATGAAGAATAGTTAATTATTTATCAAAATTAATTTAGAAGAAAAAAAAGCCATATCAGTTTCCGTGCATTAAGTATCGTAAAACGCGTTATAGGTTTAAAATATCATTAAAGGATATATCGCTGCATACGAATGCTTCTTTTAACGCGAACGCTGGCCTCTCCTAATTTTATCCCGGCTTCATAGAGCTCCAGTTTATAATCACCGGCTTTAAACCCTTCGTTTAGTTTCCATTCATATTTAACTGTCACGGGTTTGGCGTAACTATAAGGCAGGGTAAGGTTAGCTGTATATATTTTATTAACCTCCTTGTTGGCGTTTTCATTTGCTTTAGGGCCTACCAGTACGGCAAAAATGCGACGGGAACTGGGGAGTGTACTACTGTCGGTAGCATTAAAGGACAGGCTAATGCGCGCATAGGATAAAAATCCACGCCGAACGGGTACTGGATTTTGGCCAATAGAATCATCGGCAACGAGTTGCACATTGGTAATACCCAGTTTACGACCTGCTTGTTTTTCGGATGCGGTTCCGGGAAGAGCTAATGTATCGGCATGCGCAAACGCGAAAGGCATACCGGTGGGCAGGTACATTGTATCTCTTACAGTAGCATTATTGTGGTACTGCAAACGGGACTGTTGCAACGAATCTATCCTGGCCAGCAGCACTACTATTTCAGCCTTTAGGCCTGCCATAGTAGTCTTTAATACGGCAATATTTTCCATGGTAGTTTTACCGGCATAACCAGGTCCGTTCAAACGGCTTATTTCGCCGCTTACCTGCTCAACCTCCTTGTTACGCTGCTGTAGCGCCTGCGTAAGAAAGTCGGCCCTTACCGAGCTTGAGTCACCAGTGCGCAAGGCATAATTAAAGCTGTCCCTGATTTCATTGAATATGTGATCAGATTCCACCATTTTCGACTGCAGCTCATGAATCAGGCGCTGCTCTTTCTTTTTACTGCTGGTATATAAAAACGAGAGGATAGATAAAGCTATCAGCAATAGAAAAAAAATCAAATAACGTCTTCTTTTTTGTTGCCTGCTTTCTCCTGTTATACCTACATGAAATTTACTCATAACTTGTTTGGTTTATAAAAAGGGATAAAACGTTTATTCCCGTGGTTTCCCGAGAACGCTACCAGGGGAGCTGCCATATCGTTCTTTAAACAGGTAGCAGAAATAGGAAACGGAATGAAATCCCAGCTTGTAAGCGATATCCCTTACGCTACCCGAGCGGTGTCTTAACATCATTTCGGCCACATATAGTTTGTGATCCATAATGTATTTTTTAGGAGTAACACCGTATAATTTTTTAACCCATCGAACCAGTGTGGCACTGCTCTGCGCCATTTCGGAAGAGATTTTCTGAACGGAAGGGATTTCATCTCCAATGTATTTGGAGACAACTTCCTCGAAGCGCCTGCGAAAAGCATCTTCGTATAAATGAGGTTTAGCCTCTTCCATCTGAATAACGGATGCCTGCGTTAGCCAGTCGGCAGTTACCTCCATAGAGCTATCTTTTAGTGAGGCGAGTTTTTCGACGGTTATACGCAGTAGTTCTGAAGCTACCGGGTAAATAATATAAGTGTTTGCCCCGGCCTGTAATGCCGATAAAAGAAGCGGCCCGGCACCGGTATCGGTAAGTACTGCAATAATGGCCTGATTTAACCTGGCATCGTTACGCACAGTACTTATAAATTGATTGATAGTTCCGGGCATGGAAAAGCCGATATCAATTAAAATGATATCCGGAACAACCGTCGTCAACTCCGGAACAACCGAGCTATTTCTGGCAAGCCTTACGGAAAAGCTATCGCCGAGCAGTCTTGATAAATAACTGCCTCTGGCGATGTTGCTATCCATAATGAGGATGTTTTTTTTGGAATATGAGCCTTTCAGTGCTGCGTGAGGCAAACTTAAGGTCAGACTTTTATTCATCACGATATCACAGGATTAGATTGTTAGCTATAGAAAATAACATCATACAACACAATAATGCGTATGTGCCAGTGAAAACATAAAGAAGGCTTAAGTTGGCAGATGCCCCGGAGACTATCATATATCACTTATCACACACACAAGATCATAGAACTACCAAATCATATTTATAGTAAAAAAATCATTTTATATAAAAAACCAATCAACAGATGTCAAAAAAATGACTTTACAACAGGTACTATAATAGCAGAAATTATATATAAGGCAGCGGCTGGGCGAGGGCCATCTGCACGGGTGAGAATACTATTTCTGCAGGCAACAACCTATATTACAAATCTAAAATATACATCATCAATAGTCTTTAGATTTTCATTCAAAAAGTATAAAAAAAACAACTAATAATTATTAAAATAAAATGATTACTGATTAAATCTTTATACTTCACTATAAATATTCAGTTATAAAAAGGTGTAGTAAGTGTTATATCCGGCGAAACAAAAATCACATCAACCGGCCGTCCCTTTCCCTGTAATGTAACCGCCGGCATGGGCAGTATGTTACCAGCAGATTTACCAAACATCCGAATGGTGTATACATTATCCTTTGCAGACGCCGCTATTATGAAATTATGGCTGAGCTTTGTATAATTAGTAGTACCCGTGTATTTGCGGTGTTGTATAAACAGGGGTTCTTCACCCGTTGGAAATGAATATTGCCGGCTTTCCTGTTTCGAAAGCAGAGACCGGTTCCATAGTTCATGATCTTTGACAAAATAAAGCAAACTCTCCTCCCCCATAAGCATCGCAAACAGGCTTGCATGGTAAACGGCCGAAGAAGGGGTTAGCGTGTCATTGGTAAGTAATAGCTGCGACATTCCCGACAGCCTCATCGATGTGATGATTTTTAATTCCGGGTTGGTTTTATCGCTAAACACAGCGCAGCCTTCATATGGAACTGCCGCCTTTAACCCCAGATATAGGAGCGACTTATTGTTACCACAGGCGGGCATTGCGCTCTTGGCGTCATCTAAAAATGGTGTTAGCATAGTAGCAGTACCTTCGCTCGTAACAAAGCAGCTATTCCTCTGATCAAAAAAAACAGGTCGCTGCGACCAATATGTCATATAGAATTTTGAAAGCGAATACGCTGTTCCTCTATTATCCAGCAACTGTTGATATCCGAACTTTCCTGTGTTTATCGATCTGCTGTATAAAGTATGCAGCCTGCCATTGTTCACCAGGAAATAAGAATGAAGAGAATAAAATACGCGTTGTAATTTTCGTTCAACCGGGGGTTCAAAAAAAAGGCTGTCATATTTATTAATAATGGAACCGTTATTCAAATCCAGTACCACGGCATCGTTTTCAGACAAAGCCATCAATGCGCGTGTATTATAGTACGCTTCGTTAACAGTTGTACTATAAGAAGGCATCAGCGCCAGAGAAGCCGCCTGCCCGTCCAGATGCTGTCCGTTTACTGTATACAACACCTCTTCTATTCTGCCCGAAGGCACAATGGTTTCCGGTGTAGGAAAGAAATCGATATCTGTACTGCCACCATTATCTTTCAATACATACCATCCCTGTGAGAAGTTAGTATTCACCAGCAACGTCAGGTTTACGGTTGTGGCAGCCAGTGTTTTGGTATTCGTGGCCGAAAAAATCAGCGTCCATACGCCGGATCCCAGTGTCACCCGGCAACACAATTGCCTTGAATGCGAAATAGTGTCCATTGTTTCAGGCTCCGCCGGGATGTTTTTATTCAAGCTCCAGCTATATGCAAAAGCTGTATCCGGGGAAGTGGAAAATATCTGTGGATCGATACAAAGACTATCGCCCCGGAAAACGGAGTATAGCGTTTGAATTCCCCCTACTGTTACTTGTTCACGGGCCTGGTAATGGTAGTTGCCCATATCTTTTAAACAGGCCGGGAAACAAACCAGCAACAGAAACGTTGTGAACAGACAGGCTACAGGTAGTATAATTTGTTCTTTTCTCATGTAATTCAGTTATGGAAACACAACAAGTTCACCATCCTCATCGGTTAACGGAAAGTCGGGATGGCTGGCATTATAAGCGGTGAGCAGCGTTTTCAGTTGATTACGCAATAAGGTTGCCCCGCTCTGATTTTGCCACGTGAACTGCGACATAAAATCCTGATCCCATCTTTCTCCTGTCTGGCTAATCATAAAACGGTGTTTTACCTGGCTGTATTTCCCCCATAAAAGCTGAACCGCATAGTTATCCCATGAAGCAGGCTGCCGCAGCTGATTACTTAACTCAAGCCGGCGCCAGGTATAAGCAGTCTCACCAGGCAGAAACCAATTGTTGGCGATCACTGTAAATTGCAATACAACGTCATCGTTATTGAGAGAGGGATGACGGTATACAATGATGGGAACGCGGGCGTGGGTTTGCCCGGCTTTAATAATATAGTCCGTTTTTAAAGAGGCATCAAAACTCCTGTACTGTATCTCAGGCAGCGCGTTCTTACTTCCCGGCACCATTACCTGCTTTAGTAAAAACGGCCGGTCAACAGACGCGACTGCACCCAGGATATATATATCGAAGTAAACGGTATCAGATACTACACTGGCAGCATAATAAGCAAAAGAATAAGTTTTTGCAGTATCCATCATTTGCCGGCTAACATTATACAGGTATTGTTCCGGGGGGCCAAACTGAATAAAGTCTGCACCGTTATAAAGATGATATTGTTCACGCCGGCACGAAAGCATCAACACAGCCAACAGCACAGATATTACGGGTCTTACAACCATTGCATTCACATTTTTTTAATTATGGATATTGTTCTGATTCCGGTAACGGTACCTGGTAAGCGATGGCAGCAGCCGGATCGTTCCAGATGATAGCAGCATGATCTTCACTTATCCGCTTGTAAGCGTAAAACGACTGTCCCTCTGCAAAAAATTCCCTATGATATTCCCTGGCAAGCACACGTTGTTTATCGGCCTGGTTAACAGGCAGCACGTCGGGCGCCAGATTTCTGGCGGCCCTGAACTGGTTCCATATCCTGTTGGCCTCTGCGGGCGGGGCTGTTTCTGCTGCCACCAGGTACATTTCACTCACCCGCAGCAAGGGTATGAGGTTACGACCCAAACGACCTGTACCCTGCTGCGGAGCGGATGCATATTTTAAAACCGTGTAAGCATTACTTGACGCCTGTTTCCACAGCAGACGCTCTCTGATATCTGTACCTGTGTTACCATATAACTGGCTGGTAACAATAGCTGCATTGGTCCCTTTTTTTAGTTTGCCGTTTCCAAATACGGCACCCCAGGCATCAGTGATATTCACATCGTATAACCCAAACATTTGCTCTGTCACCATATTCATATCGGCTAAAACAAATGATGCCGCAGTGCCCAAAGGAAACTTGTGGCGGCCATCATCGTTCCTGGCATCCACGACTACTCTTGCACAGGCGAGTGCAGACGTGTTGTCTCCCGCCCACAAGTACGCTCTTGCCTGTAATCCCTTAATGGCATAATAATTCATCCGGATAAAGCGGCAGGTTAAAAAATCATCTGCCACACCCGGTAAGCTGGCAGCTTGCCCGCCGGATAACTGGGCCTGTGAATAATGGATAAACGGATCCACTTTTTCTGAGAGCCCTGCAGCATCGGATAAGTCGGACAACAACGCCTTCATGTAGGCATCACAGGATATATGCACGCGACTGGCTGCGGTTAAGTTGGTCACGTAAGGCAATACCGGCCTGCTATCTGCTTTCCCGGGTTCGGGCCCGAAAATACGCAGCACATCGAAATGACAGAAAGCCCTGAGTGCCAGGCATTCCGACCGGATGGTGTTATACATTTCAACAGTGCTGAATACCTGTTTCCGTTCATCAATATGGGCCAGTATTTCATTGATGGCAGCGATAGCCCCGTATAAACCTTCAAAAACCCGCTTAAAAACAGATTGTACTCCGGTATTGCTGAAATCCCGCATTCCCAGACTTTTTTCCACGGAAGGGGCAGCGGTATCCCAGGAATTCATCAGGAATTCCATTTCGCCATAGCTCATAGCGCGGCCATAGAGTGAAGCTGCAGTAAGCCTGCCATAGACATCTGTTAATGCTTTTTTGAAACCGGCTTCGGAGGCAAACTGTACATCGGCACTTACATCTACCCTGGGTTCCGTGGTCATCCATTTTTTACAGGATACCAGGTTCAGGCAAGTGAGCAACAGGTAAACTACAGCAGTGATTCTCATCTTCATTGTATATTGTATTTACAGGGAGGCGGCAATGGAAAAGGTGAACTGACGGGAGAATGGATAATTAATCCCTCTTTCACGGTGTACATCCGATGCATAAAAAATGTTATCAACTGTCATTGAAAAAGACAATTCATTACAACCCAGTTTTCCCGAAAGTGTGTGCGAAGCTTTGTACATGACATGCAGGCTGGCTGCTTCAACAGTAGTTTCATTAAACATAAAACGCGAAGAGGCGTAAGAAGGTGTAGTAACAAGCAGGCTTTTAAAGGCGGCGTAATCACCCGGCTTTTCCCAACGGCCCTGTAAAGCCCTGGCATCAACATTATAATATAATCCCGCATTTTCTACTTTGCCTATCAATGTCTGATTGTACAGCTGGCCTCCCAACCTGTACCGCAGGATAAGAGAAGCCGACAGCCCGGCATAGGTAAATACAGAGCTTATACTTCCTCTGAATTTCGGCTCGCCTCTTCCTGCTGGCTGTACGTATGTGCCATCCCAACCCGATACAGGATCGCCATTATTATTGCGGAACCATTCCTTGCCGGTAGCGGGATCAATTCCCATAGATGGTACGAGCCACATGGTATATACAGCATATCCCTGTTTGTATAAACGCACCGGTGTAGTTGAAGGCGTAAGCTGCATTTTCTGCTGTGCCTGCTCCAATGCCGGAGAAATGGCTATAATTTTATTCTGGTTATGCGTTAGCCCCGCGGCAATACGCCAGCTGTAATTTTTGCTTTTGTTATGCAGGAACTGCCAATCAACTGTGCACTCCAGGCCTTTATTGCTGATTGTTCCATCGTTGCCTATGTACCCCGGAAATCCACCCGAAGCGGGCAAGCTAATAAAAGAGATAAGTCCTTCCGTTGTTTCCTGATAAACATCGCCTGTTATTTGAAGATTGTTACCGAATAACACCATCTCCATCCCGGCGTTGTATTTTTTTTGCTGCTGCCATTTCAAGTCATCGTTCCCTAAAGTTATCAGTCGACTGCCGGGCCAGGCATAATATGCATTGTTGTAGTACTTGTAAGTTTTCAGAGACTGGTAAGGCTGAAACCGGCATGCACCGGTAAGGCCATATGAAAAACGCAACACGAATTTGTTGACGGCAGAAAATTGGCGGAAGAACTGTTCCTGATGCAGATTCCAACCTATTCCCGCCGACCAGAAAGCTGCGAACCGGTTATGTAAACCAAACTGTGAATTGCCATCTACACGAATAGACAGATCTGCAAAGTACCGGTTGCGGTATGCATAATTAGCGGTTGCAATAAACGCAGCAGCACGTTCGAAAGATTCTTCTACCAGCTGCCTGCCCTGTTGCAACCTTTGCACGATAGTAGTTATGGAATCAATGGAAGGAAGGAGTAGCCGTACCACTGCTACGCTATCCGTATGGCTGCTCTGTTGCCTTACGCTTACCTGTAGGCCTGCATTTATACGGTTTTTTACTTTATGATTATCATAATGAATACTTACAGCAGCATCATATTGTAACAAACAACTGCTGTTATAGCTATAATCACTTTCCCGAAATATATTGGATGTAAAGCGCCTTGTGCCGGTGAAAGGCATTAAACTGCTGCCCGACTCTGAGCCCCTGTTAGCTGCAACCTGTGCTTTACAGGTAAAAAAGGAATCCAGGTTATAACACAACTTCAGGTTTTGAATGAATGTATAGTTGATAGCATGGTTAAAAGCGTATAAAGCAGCATCATATAAGGGATTGGCGGGAACCGCAAAACCAGTAGGGGCCATTTCCGGATTGCCTAACTGCCGCAATGGAAACCCATTATCATCGAAAGGTGCCCAGTAGGGATTCATTTTAACGTAGGTATTAAAGCTGCCATAGGGTGTGTTTCTGCTGTTGGTGGAAGACCAGTGTGTCAGTGTCCATAGTTGCCATTTACCATGTTGAAAATTTATTTTAACATCACCGCCCAGGTTTTTGCGGGAAGAGGCTTTCATTACACCCTGCACATCATTTAACTGTAATGTTGTTATAAAGGAGAATAGGGGGCCTTTGTGATCAAAGCTCATACTCAGTTTTTTTCCGATAGCATTCCGGAGTGGCAAGGCCAGCCAATCTGTTTCTACCCCACGCGTCATGTCGTGCATTAAAAAATTATAATAGTTCTTCAATTTAATATCCTGGGAAGAAGACGACGACGAGTACATTCCTGCCTTCCTCTCCAGCGAAAGTTTATCGCGTGTCCTCATCATATTATAAGAGCTGATATCGGGTGATTGTATTACGGTATTGTATTTAACAGCTATTTTGGTTTTACCCGGAGTGTTGCTCTCGCCCGGCAGTTTTGTTTTAATGGCAATTACTCCATTGGCACCCTGCGAACCGTAGATAGCAGTGGCTGCCGCATCCTTTAATATAGTCACGGAAACTATCTGCTCCTGGCTCATATCTATTACACGCTGCACAGAGGTTTCAAAGCCATCTACCAGGATCAACGGCGTGTTCATGCCGGTATTGGCTTCGTTCGACAGCTCATTTACATTGGGAATACTTGCATTACCCCTGATCTGTAATTCGGGCAAGTAGTTGGGATCTGATCCCCATGTATTGTTTTCGATAATGTTGAGAGACGGGTTGAGGTTATGCAACGACAGGAAAAGGTTACGGTTACCGGCCCTGTTCAACTCGTCTGCCCCAATGCTCACTGCCGCCCCGGTATAAGTTTCTTTTCTTTTTTTAAACAACCCGGTTTCTACGACAACATCTTGCAGTAGACCTATTTTGTCCTGTAGTGTAACAACAACCTTCTGATTGTCGGAGACCTGTATTCTTTTATCAGCATATCCATTGCAGGAAATGAGGAGACTAACCTGTTGTTCCTGCCTTTTTGTATAAATAGTAAAACGGCCGTTGTTATCGGAGACGGCCTGGATGCCCGTTCCGGTTATGTGAACAGAAGCCATTACCACAGGTTCGCCGGATGCGTTTATTATAATACCCGAGATACTAAATCCACTGGTTTTTGCCGGCGCGGCCGATGCATCTCTGGGCGGCACTTTTGTTTTCCCTGTAACAATGATAAGCTTCCCTATCAGCCGGTAAGTAAGTCCCAAAGGCGTAAGCACTTGTTCCAATACGGCATTAAGGGACAGTTTTTTTGCGCGGACAGAGACGAGCGCCTGGCCTTGCAGCTGCATTTCATTCCAGAGTACAGAATACCCTGTCTGAGTTTTTACCTGGTTAAGGACAAGTTCCAATGGCATATTAGATTCCGTTAAATCAATCGTTTGAGATAACGATCTTACGTGGATCATAAAGCATAGCAACATAAAAGAGAATATTGGCCTCATAGCAGTAGGATTAAGCCATCATTTTATCGGGGGAGAAATGAAAACTACCTTGGTTTGCCGGCGGATATCAGTAAATGATTATTAACAATTTTAGAATGTATGCCAAAGCTTTCCAGGGCTGTCATAAGATCGGCCAGTGGAATATCCTGACTCAGGGAGCCTCCCAGTTTAATCTCATGTAAAGAAGACTCCGCATCCACTTCAACGTTTATGTTGTACCATCGTTCAATTTGCCTGCCGAGCGCTTCAATGGTTATTCCTTTGAAATTAAATAAACCTTTTGTCCAGGCCACTGCACCAGCGGTATCCACTCCTTTCAATAAAGTGAGGCCCGCCGGCGTTTTGTTATTTGCAATCGCCTGCTCGCCGGGATGCATCACAACATTCCTTTCTCCTTTTACCAGTTTTATTTTTCCATTGATGAGCGTGGTAACATGGGCAGGTTCGTTTAGGTAGGCATTTATATTAAAGCAGGTTCCCAGCACCTGCACAACAATTCCACTGCCTGTTTGTACGCTAAACGCATTTTGCGCCACAGGATTCACATCAAAGAACGCTTCTCCGGCAACAGTCACTGCGCGTTTGGCATTATTGCCAAAACCCTGGAAGGAAACGGCAGAAGCCGCATTAAGCCAGACTTTTGTACCATCGGGCATTACAAGACTGAACTGACGTCCGCGCGGTGTTGTTACGGTATATTGGACGTTACTTAAATCACCGGATACGGAACGCCTGTTAAAGTAGAGTACACCGTGCTTCATATTTATTTCTACGTCATTACTTATAAAAGAAGTATCCTTCAACTGTTTATCGAATACTACCTGCCTTCCGGGAGGTAGAGTAAGGATAGCCCCATATCTCCTTTCGGGTATATCGGAATTCACCTGTTGCACGTACCGTTGAACAGGCAGGTTGCCCTGGCGGAATATAGCAACAGCTGCGGCTACAACTAATATAGCAGCTGCTACAGCATACATCCACCGGTACATTCTTATGTTACCTCCCGGCTTTTTTTGACGGGTATCCGTTTTTTTTAACTGTTGAATAGCCTGTAGTATCTCGTTTGAAGTACGTTCATCGAGGTGTTCGGGATAATCCTGCTGCTGCTCCAATAATTGTTGCAGAAACTGTTCTATATATTGTTGATGCTGGCCGCTACGGATAAGTGCAAATAACTCCTGCCGTTGCTGTTCATTAAGCGTTTTATTAAAATATCCCCATAGTAAAGCTTCCAATTGGTTCTGCTGCATACAATTATATCGCGTTTAGGAACAATATTAATATGAGACAACGCAAAAAGAAAAATGGGTTAGTAACCAGAAAAAAAATTATCGGCTCCCATGGGTACCAATCAGTACCATAGCTACCATAAGTGCTGAATCGCCAAGGAAGCGTGATATTAAAAAGGCTCTTACCGAACGGTTTGCCTGTGCAAGATGATATTTCACAGTTTCGGGAGAAACCTTAAGAAGCGCTGCGGCCTCCTCCCGTTTTTGTCCCTGCTGCTTAATGAGAATGAACACCTGGCGTTGCCGCTCGGGCAATTGATCAAGGGCCTGCTGTAAAAAACGCCGGTATTCTCTTTCTGTAATCTTTGTATCAGGCAGGATATCTTCTATATGAAAGCTGTTTTCCAGGTATTCGCCGAGCTTATCATTCATTGCAATTTTTTTCAGTGCATTGTACACATGATTACGGGTAGCTGTATACAGGTACGATTTGAAATGACTTAACTCCGAAAGCGTATCCCGGCGCAGCCATATCCTTAAAAACACATCCTGCACAATATCTTCCGCCTGCATCTGGGATTCTGTCATGCGTAATGCTATGGCGTATACTTTATCTTTATATAGTGTGAATAAGCCTGCAAAAGCCTCCTCGTTACCGGAGGAAACAGCACGCAACAGATCAGATTCATTTTTATAGACTATACTCAAAATTTATAGCACATTTATGGGGTACGAGCAGACTAAGTTACTACCCATTACCAAAAAAAGGTCAACGATGTGCTTTAGACCGGAAAGATTGCAACATCCCGCCCCAGGCCGCACTGTCAAATAGTTAATTCAGGAAACAGCCCCTGGTATTTATTTTATATTTATAATATTTATAACGCATTCACTTTAAGAGTTATGCCATGGTGTATTGTATCCCCATAAATTTATTGATAATATTTGTCATTCCCGGTTAGCGTTTCTGGCCTGTCAAAGAAAAGACGGGAACCGCCATTTGCGGGTAAAGGCAATGATCCTGATGCCGGAAATGAAGATGATACAAATAACTTCTACTACTGTTTTATCTACTACCGGCAGTAAAACGAAATATAATATTCCTCCGGCAATACTGGGAGTGGCATAAATTTCTGTTCTGAAAAGTGTGGGGATCTGGTTGAGTAATACATCTCTGACAACACTACCAAAGCAGCCGGTAACGGTACCTAATACAACACATACGGCGGGGTGGAGCGAGACAGATAATCCTTTCTGTAATCCAATAATGGTAAACAAGCCAAGTCCTATTGCATCAAAGAGAAATAAGGTAATCTTGTAGTCTCTTACTTTCTTTCTGAAAATAATGGTAGCCGGCGTGGTTATCAAGATGACGCAGGGCAAGGTAAGATCGCGCATCCAGGTTACGGGAGTAACGCCAATGAGAACGTCGCGGATAGTACCTCCTCCTGTGGCTGTGACAAAAGCAATTACCAGCACGCCGAGGATATCCAATCTTTTTTGCAAAGCAGAATAAACCCCTGAAACTGTGAAACTGATCGTACCCAGAATTTCAATGATAAAGCTGGCGCTAAAAGGCATCTCCTGTCGTTTTTCGCAAAGGTATTTTATTACAGTGTCAATTGCCATACATTCGCATCAATACTTATACCATGGGACTTGATTCCGTAGAGTTGGTTATGGAAGTTGAGAAAACTTTCAACATCAGTATCCCCGACGAGGAAGCATCACAATGCACTACCGTCGGAGAACTTCACGACACAGTGGCACGTCATCTTAATAATATCGGATCCCGGCAATGCGCCTCGCAACTACTTTTCTACCGGCTTCGTCGTGCATTGGGGGAATTAGCAGGCATGTCTCCTAAAGCGATTACTCCCGCCCATGTACCGGAGGAACTGTTCCCTAAAGACAATCGCCGCAAGATCTATAAAGAATTTGCTGCTAACCTAAACCTGCAGATGCCTCCACTCGATTTATCTGCCCCCTGGTCACAGCTACTAACATCCTTTGGGCTTCTGACTATTGGGGGTGGACTGGCACTGGCATTGATCCTCGTTAATTTCTATGACGTTTCAAAGTGGAGCTTGTTAATACCATTGGGAAGCATCGTAGTTATGCTGCTGCTTTCGCAGCTATTCAATCCATTCCGGAACGTAGTAGCGGCACCTACATTGAGAGAATTTACCGGAAAGGTACTGGTACTAAACTACGCAGCCCTTAAAAGAACAAATGGTGTTAACCGGAAAGAAATGGAATTAGTGATCAATCAAATTATAGCGGATAAAGCAGGATTTGAAATCGGGGAAATAGCCCCTCATCAAAAATTTGGTGATGACCTGGGGCTGGACTGATCCCTTATCGAAACAGTTCTTCGTTCTCCGATGCCAGCCAGCTGCCTTCTTTTATTTCTGCTTCCAGTTCGCCTTTATCCCATCCGCAATAACCGATAAAAATCCTGACATCTTTTTCCGTTATAGTCCCATTGTTGATATGAGTAACTGCCTGTTGAAAATTTCCTCCTATGAAAATATTGCCAGCAACCGGAACGCCATCAGCTACCAGGTCCGGTCTTCTATGAATAAAGAAAAGATGCTCCTGATCTGCAGGGCCGCCCTCATATAAGGGGAAAGGAAGGCATTTGTTAAACGCCTGCAGTTCATTTAGGCTACGTGGAAATAACCTGTTAACCACGAAGCCCATCGCTCCTTTTTCATTATACTCAGTGATGAATATGATTGTATTTTCGAAGAAATCACCTTCCAACAACTGTGTACTACGTAAAAAAGTTCCTGCATTCATAAGAGCTAAGTTAGCTTATAGTATTTCAAATACACCAACGGCCGCTAATGCGGCAGTTTTTCGCGTAACAGACCATATACCCAGGTTCCGGCAATAGCGCTCAGTAACACCACCACAATAACCGTAGCGCCTGTTCCTATCTGTGCAAACAAAGGTCCGGGGCATGCTCCTGTAAGGGCCCAGCCAGAGCCGAATATCAGTCCGCCGTAAACCTGTCCTTTGTTGAATTTCTTAGGTGTAAAACTAATTGATTGGCCATTGATGGTTTTTATTCCCAGCTTTTTAATAAACCAGACAGCAATCATTGCCACGGCAATAGCGCTTCCGATAACGCCATACATATGAAAAGACTGCAGGCGGAACATTTCCTGTATGCGGAACCAACTGACCACTTCTCCTTTCACGAATACAATCCCAAACAGCACTCCTGTTACAAGGTATTTCAGAAAATGGAACCATTTATGATCCGGAGTTCCGGCATCAGTAGTAGCTGAAGCCGTTGAACGGACTTCAAAATCATTATCAGCGATATTATGTTTAAGCATAGCCTGATTTTACAGGGAAAGAATAAAAGGTAATACCAGGTTTGCGACTATAAATCCCCCGGCCATAAAACAGATAGTAGCTACCAGTGAGGGCCATTGCAACGTTGAAATACCCATAATAGCATGCCCGCTGGTGCAACCGCCGGCATATCGTGTTCCAAAGCCAACAAGGAAGCCGCCTCCTATCATTAATAGCGCACCTCTAAGTGTAAGCAGAGATTGCCAGTTCATGATATCGCCCGGTACCAGGTTGTTATAATTGGTGATACCGTACCTGGCGAGTTCGTTCGACAATGCAGGATTTACTTCAACGGGTGCAGGATTTGCTAGGAAAGTTGACGCCAAAATACCCCCCAGGGCTATCCCTATTACAAATACAAGATTCCAGGTTTCTGCCTTCCAGTTGTACTTAAAGAACGGAATGCCTGCGGGAACACATGCAGCACAGATATGCCGTAATGTAGCGCTGATACCGAAGGAGCGGTTGCCCAAAAGCAAAAGCGCCGGAACGGTAAGCCCTATCAGGGGCCCGGTGATATACCAGGGCCAGGGCTGTTTCAATAATTCTATCATTGGTTTCTATTCAAATCTTTCTAAAACAACTTTGCCATAACCGCCGGAAGTGAATACAGGCCGCCGCATAACCGGCAGCCTGTATTCACTTGCCCGGAATGCATCAATTGACAGTTGCTGTCATGCTTACACTTGTTTTCATGGAATTGGTAACAAGACAGCCGGCCTTTGCTTTCTCCAATACACGCATCGCCTTTTCTTTATCCGCTTCCGGATCCGTGAGCTTCACATCGGGATACATTTCCGCTTCCGTAACCAGGTACCTGCCTTCTACCATCTCTAATTTAGCAACTGTTCTGCAATTAAACCTGTCGACAGGCAGCTTGAAATTAGAAGCTATTGCCAGAAAAGTGGCCATATAACAACTATTGATAGCTGCTACAAATAAATGTTCCGGCGACCAGATGCCGGGAACGCCGTTGGGAAATTCAGGCGGCGTAGCGCATTCAATTGTCTTGCTTAGAACAGGGCTTGATAATTCACCAATCCTTCCTTCTTTCCACGTGATGTTCACTTCGTAAAAATGTTCCTGTGCCATAGTTTTATATTTGAGCCGGCAAAATGCAGCAATTAAAAAACCTGTACAGTCACTTTTGTTACACAAGCATTATTTTATTCCTGCCTAACTGAACCACCTGGCTCTCTTCCAGTTGCTTCAATAATCTGGATACAACTACACGCGCTGTTCCCAGTTCGTTGGCCAGCTGCTCATGTGTAATGAAAATGGTTCGGCTTTGGGTAAGTTCAGCCTTTTTACGCAGCAACGCCAACAAACGTTCATCTACTTTTTTAAAGGCAATGGCATTAACAATATTCAACAGCTCTTCAAAACGCATATGGTATAAACGGAAGATATAATCCAGCCATTGGGGATATTCTTTTATGAGAAGGGCGATCTTGTCTACCGGCAGGAAAAGGATCTCTGCCTCTTCTTCCACTTCAGCCTTTACCTTGCTGGTATCATTGTGCAGCCCGCCCAGAAACGACATGATACAGCTTTCTCCTGCCTTGATATAATAAAGGAGAATTTCCCTTCCGTCCTGCTCAGTACGGATCACCTTTATCATTCCGCTGGTAACAATAGGGATAGAGCGGATAGAAGCATTTTCATTAAGGATAACGCTGCCGGCTTCATAATGCTTAATAACGCTGTACTGGTACAGCTTTTCTACCAGTTCGGGAGATGATCTGAATTCAACGATCTGTTCCAGGCTTTCCATCTCTAAAGATACCGCTTTGATCAGGATAAACGCAGGCAGGAGATATAGGTTTCAATGTTTCACACATCGAATACCCGGCAAAAATATAGAGCCACCTGAACAGGCGGCTCCTCAATTAAACCTCTATTGATTATTGCCTATGCACTAACAATTGGGATACTAACAACTATGAATTGCAATATCCAACCTTGTCTTTTACATGTCGGGGGAGATATTCGTCTAATTGAGGGGACAAATTACAAAAGCGCGATCGGCCAAGGTTGCTGCTACACGAGATAGCAGATAGCTGGTGTCAATTAACAGCCAGTTCCAGCAAAAGCGTTTCAAAAGCAATTACCGCCTTCTTCTTATAAATGCCTGCCAGTGTTATCATCACTGCCTGCCTCACCATCTTGTTCCCTTCAATAGGAACAGCTTTCAGCGAATGCTGCCCCGGAACAGGCGTCTGCGCCTGAACAGTAGTCTGGGTAAGAATAGTATGCCAGTTCCCGGTTCTTGCCAGGTCAAGCAAAGTAGGAATATCGTTTATTTCAATAGCGATATTCGGCTTCAGATGCTGACGGGCAAACACCGTATCTACAAACTTCCGCGTACTGTATCCCTGGGCCGGTAAGATCAGCGACAGCTTGGCTACTTCCTTAAGCGAAATACTTTCTCTTTGCGCCAAAGGAGAATGAGCCGCCACAATCAAGGACATAGTGGCATAAAATAACAGCTGGTATTCCAGGTTAGGCAGATCCGTATCGTCCTGGAAACACACCGCAAAATCCAGTTCCTGGTTTTGTAGTTTCTCCAGGATCTCTTCTGAGGTCCCAAAAAATATACGGATCGTAATACCCGGAAACTGCTTCGCAAACTTGTTCACCGACGGAATGACAAGCCCCCGTAGCCCATAGGTAAGCCCTACTACCAGGTGACCGGTATTCAGGTTGCTGAGATCATCCAGCAGGCGAAGCCCGTCACGCGCTGCATTTACGGTTCTCGCAGCATAGGCCGCAAATAAATGCCCCGCTTCAGTAAGCCTGATCCGCTTGCCTATCCTGTCGAACAAAGGCACTCCCACCTCATCCTCCAGCTGCTTGACCTGTTGTGACAGCGTACTCTGGCTGATGTGCAGATGGTTGGCTGCTTCTGTAAAATTGAGTAACTCTTTCGCTTTTAAGAAATAGTTGAGCTGACGAAGTTCCATGATTGCAAATCGGTTTTATCGATTGATTCAATAGAAAAATACCCTTTTACAAATTTAGACTTAAACGAGAACTTTACGGTTTACAAAGTCTACCAGAGCGGCATGAAAATAAGTTCTTTAAGGACACCTATTTATTCAGGAAGGAAGCAATCATTTACAGAAGTAACGGAAGAAGCGCTTACAGAAAGGATTGCTGTCATAGGAAACAGTGAAGCGGCACCCCCCATAGAAGAAAAGACGGGCAGGGGTGAAAGCCGTTACCGCAGAATACGGTTCTGTATTTTTCTTTCAGGCGTATCTGTATTTGCACAGTTATATGCTTTTCAACCACTTTTATCACAGGTTTCGTCGTATTTCGGACGCTCTGCAGCCGTCAGCAGCTTAACGGTTTCTTCTTCTACCTTGGGAATGGCTACCGGATTGTTATTCTTTGCATTTATGGCAGATAATTTTTCAAGGAAAGGCTTAATGGTGTTTTCTCTTTTCAGCTCTGCCGCACTTACGCTCTTATCTCCCTTACTGCCTAACTATCCGTTGCTGGTGTTATTCATTTTCCTGAAAGGAGTTTGTGTTTCCGGAGTATCGGCAGTAGCCCTGGCTTATCTGGCCGAGGAAGTTTCGGCTGTCACCATTGGAGCCGCTATCAGTTTTTATCTCGCAGGCAATACCTTCGGGGGCATGGCCGGCAGGATCATTGCAGCACTAATAGCAGGCTGGGTGGGATGGAAATGGGCCATTTTCAGTATTGGCATCATAGGACTCATATGTGCCGTGATCTTTGTTTACAAGTTCCCCGCCTCCCGTTTTTTCAATTCCTGCCGGGTTCCTTTCCGGGATAAACGCCGGCAAATGAAGCAGCTGTTCATGAACAAAACACTGCTGGGGTTATACGCGATCGCAGCATGCTTACTCGGCTGTTTTGTAAGTGTTTACAACTATCTAGGTTTCCGCCTCGAAGCCGCCCCTTTTCACCTTCCCCACTACCTTATTGCAGCTATCTTCCTGATGTATTCTTTTGGTATTGCAGGAAACATACTGGCCGGCAAACTGTCCGACAGGTTCTCGTCACGGAATATGTTAAGTATGTTCATTCTGCTCGTTGTAACGGGATTATTGCTGATGATGACGCCATATCTCATACTCATCATTCCGGGACTGGCACTTTTCACGCTATCATTTTTCAGCGCTCAAACCATGGCAGGCAGGCAGGTAACTGTATTGGCTCCTGCAGCACGAACTTCAGCAACTGCATTATATTGGCTGTTTTATTATGTCGGATCCAGCACCATTGGCAGTTTCAGCGGCGTTTTTATTGACAAAGGCAACTGGAATGGCTTCTTCGGTGCGCTACTCCTATTCAGCGGGCTTTCGTTTGTATTGGCGCTCAGAGGCCGGCTTAATAAGGCATAAGACATTGCCTGAAGAACTTTTGTCTGGCATTTCCTGACTGTTGGTTTAAGAAGGGAGGACTGTATCTTCGATATCGTCCTTCTTTCTTTTTGTAAAGGTGCTGCTCTCCACCGGCCCAAACTGAATGAATTTAAACTTCGTATAATACTAAAGCGACAGGAAAGCTAATCGTTCGGGATACCGCGTACAGGCCGCAATAAACCGCTTCCATTAAAAACATAAATAAAAATTATCATACCTTCTACTGACCCTGCTCTTTCAAATTAAAAGGCGTAGTGGATTTTAAAACTGTGTATTAACTTTATATTATGCCTGATTTTTTAACATATTTCTCTGTTAAACCCCATTAACTCTTTTTCTAATGAGATTCTAATTGGGCTTCTGGGAAATCTACATTTTATTGCAGAACACTTTTTTTTATTGTAGTATGGCAAGTGATAAGATTTCAATCGGAAAATCCTTTATTCGGTTTTATAATATCGTGAGGTTAGACAAGAAGGACGTGTCTGTTATTTACATGCTGGCCATCCTGGCCGGTTTACTCCAGCTTTCTGTTCCCCTGGGTGTGCAAACCATTATCAGTTTTGTGATGGCAGGCTCCTTTTCAACGTCTATCGCAGTACTCATCATCATGGTTTTACTGGGGGTATTCTTTAATGGTCTGTTACAGGTAAGGCAATTACAGGTAATAGAAAAAATGCAGCAGAAGATCTTTGTCCGTTATTCTTTTGAGTTCAGCGACAGGTTACCCAAGCTGAATATTGAAAAAATGGATCAATACTATTTGCCCGAACTGGTAAATCGCTTTTTTGATACAGTATCGTTACAAAAGGGATTGGAGAAGCTATTGCTCGATTTACCTGCTGCCGTCATTCAGGTGTTATTCGGCGTCGCGCTTTTATCGTTCTACCATCCTGTGTTCATTGCATTTGGCGCTTTGCTGCTGCTGATCGTTATTCTCATATTAAGGCTTACTTCACCACAGGGATTGGCTTCAGCCTTAAAAGCAAGCGACTACAAGTATAATGTTGCTGCCTGGATGGAAGAAACAGCACGTGTTGTGCGTACACTCAAGTATTCGAAGAATACGTCCATGCACATTGAAAAGACGGATAAACTGGTAAGCGGTTATCTCGATTCACGCACAAAATACTTCCGCGTATTGCTAACACAATTCTGGAGCCTTATCAGCTTTAAGGTAGTTATCACAGCAGCGATGCTGCTGGTTGGCGCAGTACTGTTGGTAAACCAGCAGATCAACATTGGTCAGTTTATTGCTGCCGACATTGTGATCCTTGCAATTATAACCTCTGTGGAAAAGATCATATTAAGCCTGGATAAGGTTTACGATGCATTGGTTTCTGTAGAAAAACTGGACAAGGTTACCAATGCCGAGATCGAAGAGGGAGGTAATGTGATAATGGAGAATATCGACAAAGGCGTTGCTGTTTCATTCCATGAAACCAGCTTTACTTATCCTAACGGTAACGCAGGAGTAAGCGATATTAAACTGAATGTACCTGCAGGCAGTATCGTTCATATTGCAGGAAATTCAGGAGCCGGTAAGTCTACACTGCTGCGGTTACTTACAGGTAACTTTAAAAAATTCAGTGGAAGCGTGCTGATCGACAACATTCCTATAGGAAATTACCGGCTCGACAGTCTGAGAAGGCAAACCGGTGTGCTGCTTAGCAGCCAGGATATATTCCAGGGTACCTTACTCGAAAATATCACATTGGGCAGTACAGAAGTAAGCATGGAGCAGATCACAGATCTGGCAGCAAAAACAGGCCTCGATCAGTATGTACGTTCCAATAAAGAAGGCTATGATACGGTCCTGGATCCTACGGGCAACCGCTTAACCAATCATGTACGCCAGAACATCCTGCTGGTAAGGGCATTACTGGGCAAACATCGCTTGCTGCTCCTCGAAGAGCCTTTTGAGCATCTCGACAGCCACTGCCGCAGCAACATGATAGACCTGATAAAGGCCGATAAAAATGCTACAGTATTCATTGCATCACAGGACGAAACATTGTCGCAATACTGTAACATAGTAGTACATCTTGATAAAGGAATGATTCAAAACAACCCTGTGTAACTATGACTAATTTTTTAGAAGCGAATATAGAAGCAGAAGAACAAAGCAGCAAATGGGGCGCTTTCAGTAAAGTTTACAGGATCCGCCATAGAAATAATGTCCGTAAATGGCTGATAGGCGTTCTGGTTGTTTTAATAATTGTTATGTTCCTGCCCTGGACACAGAATATCAGGGCTAAAGGAACCGTCACCACATTAAGACAGGAACAACGCCCACAGGAAGTAAATACCATTATTGCAGGTCGCGTTGTAAAGTGGAATGTAAAAGAAGGCGATTTCGTAAAGGAAGGAGATACTATTCTGCAACTCGGCGAGGTAAAGGTCGACTATTTTGATCCGGAGCTGTTGCAACGTACGCAACAACAGATTGTAGCCAAGCAGCAGAGTATAGAAGGTTACAAAGGAAAAGCCAATACAGCCGAAACGCAGGCAAAAGCGCTGGCAATGGCAAGAGACTTGAAGCTGCAGTCTTTGGACAACAAATTATTACAGCAACAACTGAAGGTTACCAGTGACAGCACCGATTTAATTGCAGTGGATAATGAGTTAAGTGTGTATAAACGCCAGATAGCAGCGGCACAGCTGATGCTCGATAGCGGCTCCATATCACTGGTCGATTTTGAAAAGCGTAAAGTGGGCTATCAGAACGGGCTGGCCAAAAGGGTAAGCTCTGAAAATAAATTGATGCAAAGCCGCCAGGAATTGATAGCGCTGCGAATAGAAAAGAACAGTACCGTACAGGAATATACCGACAAAATTTCAAAGGCAGAAGGAGATAGGTTTTCATCATTATCAAGCGTAGCAAGTACCGAAGCTGATGTAGCTAAGCTCCAGAACGTATATGCCAGCTACGATATCCGTAACCAACTGTATTACATAAAAGCCCCCCAGAGCGGCCAGATCACGAAAGCGCGTAAAGCGGGTCTCGGTGAAATGGTAAAGGAAGGTGAGATGGTTGTAGAAATAGTTCCCAACCACGTACAATATGCGGTTGAAATGTTCGTAGAACCCATGGACCTTCCGTTGATAGATCTGGGACAGAAAGTCCGGTTTGTATTTGACGGTTTCCCTGCTATTGTATTCAGCGGCTGGCCATCGAGCAGTTATGGTACCTTTGGCGGCAAAGTTGCCGCTGTAGAAACTTCGGTAAGTTATAACGGCAAGTTCAGGGTGCTGGTGACAGAAGATCCGGATGAAAAGAAATGGCCTGAATTATTACGTATGGGTGGCGGCGCCAGTGGTATCGCATTGCTGAAAGATGTTCCTATTTATTATGAGCTATGGCGTAACATCAATGGATTCCCACCCGAATTTTACAAACCTTCCACAGAGAAAGGCTATGCGGCTAAAAAGGAGAAATAGGATGAAGTGTATGAGCAAGCAGTATTCAGTTTTAATCCTTCTTATTTGTTCCATCATGTATGCTGGTGCTGTAAAAGCGCAACAGCCTGAAGTGTTAACGCCTGAACAGTTTATAGAATGGATCAGACAATATCACCCTGTGGCACGCCAGGCAGGTCTGCAGGTAGAAAAGGCTGAAGCTGAATTACTGAGCGCAAAAGGTGGTTTCGATCCTACAGCCGGCCTTAACGCCAGCCGTAAGACGTTTGATGGCAAGAACTATTATTATTATACCAATCCTGAATTGAAGATCCCTACGCCAATAGGCATTGATGTAAAAACAGGTATCGAAAATAATGGTGGCGACTATATTACATCGGAAGTAACGAAAGGGAAGACCAGCTACCTGGGGCTCGAAGTTCCGCTGATGAAAGGACTACTGATGGACAAGCGCAGGGCAGTATTACGCCAGGCTAAAATATATCGCGACCAGAGTGAACAGGAACGCCGCAGTATGTTGAACGACCTGTTGTTCGATGCCTATACAAGTTACTGGCAGTGGGCCGGAGCCTACCAGTTGTATAGCATTTACAACCGTTATATTTCCATCGGATACAAGCGCCTTCAGCTGCTGCGCAACGCATATGCCAATGGCGACAAAGCTATGATGGACACGGTTGAAGCCTATACCCAGATCCAGAGTTATGAAATGCAGCAGGCCGATGCCCTCCTGAAGCTTAACAACGCAGCATTGGAGCTTTCCAATTTCCTATGGTTTGGCAACGATAGCGCTGTACTGTTACCCAGTCACTATAGACCCGATACCCTGCAATTTGCTATTAATAAGGAAGTAGGGCAGGTAGAAAATATTCTCAGCCAGGCGGTATTACAGCATCCCGACCTGAGAAGTTATGAGTTCAAGCTCGACGCACTTGAAGTGGAACGCAGGCTTAAATTTCAAAGTCTGCTGCCTTACCTTACGGTAAAAGCCAACCTGTTAAACAGGGATTATTATGCCCTGAAAGGTCTTAATGGCGCTTTGCTGGAGAATAATTATAAATGGGGTATAGACTTCAAACTTCCGCTGTTCTTAAGGGAAGGCCGCGGCGACTACCGGAAGGCACAGCTGAAGATCAAGGAAACAAATCTCCAGTTTGAGAACAAACGCTGGCAGGTAACAAACAAGGTGCGCTCTTATTTCAATGAATACGCGATACTACAACAGCAGTTGCGAACAACGAACAGTATGTATAACAACTACAGTGCGTTACTGCGTAACGAGGAGCTGAAGTTTTCGCAGGGTGAAAGCAGCCTGTTCATGATCAACAGCCGCGAAAGCAAGCTGATAGAACTCCTGCAAAAGCAAACGGAGCTGCGGATCAAGTACCTGAAAGCTTCTTATGCAGTATCATGGGCTGCAGGCCTGCTGCAGTAATGCCCCGGGCTCTTTGCCACTACCAGCTATACCCTGGATATGATACAACAGTTATTTTACAAATAATAATGTTGGTTTCGTGCGCAGATTAGGGAATGTTGCTAAATTAGAGCATGCCAAGAATTTCGTTCCTGGTCATCTGCCAGGTTATCTTATGTTGTATAGAATCGTATCTGGTTTCCAAGATCTCCTTTATCGGTAAAGCCGGTATCGCACTGTTTTATAAAGAATACCGGTTCCTGCGATCAGGATGGAAGACATTCCTGTTCTTCTTTACATTACAAATGATAGTGATACTGGTGCTGTATCTTGTTAAAAAGAAGTTCCCTGCGAGGATAGCGAACTATACGGCAACAGCCCTGCTGGCAATATCGATAGCCGGTTTATGGGCTACTTTCCATGATTTCCAGCATACCTTCTCGCACCGTTTGTTGAAGGAGCAGTTTCATCTGGCTTTTTATTTGTTCTGGCTGGCATGGGCCGGCAGTTGTATATTCTTCCTGGTAAGTAAACCGGCAGCCGCAACTTTAGCACCAGTGGCGGAAGGAGAAAGCCGGGATCTGCCCGATAACTAAACCGGTAGTTTTATTGGTGCCTTGTCAATAAAGCCTTGCTTAGTTCATAAGCGTATTGTCCATAAGATGGCGGGCAATATCTTTCAGGTGAGCGGGAACATATAATTCAACATCCCCGAAGTTGAGATAGCTGCTGTCGCGTTTGTTTAACAGTACTACCCTTATGCGGTTTTCTTCCAGCATTCCCTTGATAATACTGGCTTTGGTAAAATCAGATGTACGGAACAAAAGAAACCAGGCTTGTGTCATGGATTTACATTAACATCGTTATACTGTTGTTCAGCCGTTTTACGTATTGCTAAAATACGATTACTTTCTTTCCGGAAAGAATAGAATAAGCCAATAACGGCAACCAAACCTATTAACCCTACATACAAGGGGAAACTGTCGTTCATACTTTGATTGTTGAGCTTGCCGGCACGGCTGAGCGCATACAATTGGGTTAGTGAAAAAGCATTATTAAAAAAATGCGCCCATATGCTTAACCAGATATTACGGCTGTCATAAAAAAGATACCCCAAAGCCATACCCAGGAAAATGCGTGGCAGGAATGCATAAAAAGACTGATGTACAGCACTGAAAATAATGCTGGTTATAAGTATGCCCACAAACGGATTTCTTGTCCAGCCAATAAGCACCTGTTGCAGGCAGCCTCTGAAAAAGAGTTCTTCTGTAAGTGCAGGCAACAAGGCTAAAATAACAAGGGAAAGCAGGAATTGCGGTAGGGTTTTCATACCTGCAACAGTGATGATTAGTTCTGCATAAGCGTCTTCCATCGCCTTGAATTTTGCGGCCCAGCCGTTGGGAAGAGGAATGATCTCATTAAGATAGGAAAGGGTTCCCCCCACCAGCAGGCAGGCACATACGATCATCACAACAAGAAATACCTGTTTGCCACTGGCATAGCGGGAAAAGCCGAGGTAAGTAAAAGGACGCTTCCAGGTAACACTGGCAAATAACAACGCAGGTAAGGCCAGGGTAAGTAAACTTCCCGCGGCCTGCATCACTTTAGACACATCAGCATTTTGAGGCTGTTTCAGCGCAGCTGCTATTCCCTCCATGGGAACATTCAGGAACCAGGCTATCAGTGGGAACAGGAGTATGTAGGATAAAACAATACCAAAACCAAAAGCTGCCAGTAAAAAGCCAAACTGAGCGGAATAATTGATAGTGCCGGTTCTTGAATACATGCTTTGCCTTATAAGGTGTAAATTTGCAAATTTATGGTACGTATCGGACAAATTGAGTTAGGGGACTTTCCCCTGTTACTGGCGCCAATGGAGGATGTTAGTGATCCGCCATTCCGGGCAGTGTGCAAAGATAATGGCGCTGATCTGATGTACACAGAGTTCATCAGCAGCGAAGGGCTTATTCGTGACGCCATTAAAAGCAGGCAGAAATTAGACATTTTTGAATACGAACGCCCCGTGGGCATCCAGATCTTCGGCGGCGACGAAGAAGCTATGGCTTTGAGTGCCAGGATTGTAGACGCAACCAATCCTGACCTGGTAGATATAAACTTTGGTTGTCCCGTTAAAAAAGTGGTAAGTAAAGGAGCCGGGGCAGGTGTATTAAAGGATATAGACCTGATGGTGCGCCTTACCGCGGCAGTAGTACGGTCAACCAGCAAACCGGTGACGGTAAAAACCCGCCTCGGTTGGGATGAGAGCAGTTTAAACATTGAAGAGGTTGCAGAAAGGTTACAGGATACAGGCATTAAAGCGCTTTCCATCCATGGCCGAACAAGAGCGCAGATGTATAAAGGCCATGCCGACTGGTCGCTTATTGCCAAAGTGAAAAATAACCCGCGCATACAAATACCCATATTTGGCAACGGAGATATTGACAGTGCGGAGAAAGCTGTTGCCTATAAGAACCGGTATGGCGTAGATGGCATTATGATAGGCCGTGCAGCAATAGGTTACCCCTGGATCTTCAACGAGATCAAACATTTTATTGCAACCGGCGAGCATGCTGCCGCTCCTACTATTCAACAAAGAACAGAAGTAATACGCAAGCATTTGCTTAAATCAGTTGAATGGAAGGGAGAAGTGGTCGGCATTCTTGAAATGCGCCGGCATTATACCAACTACCTGAAAGGATTTCCCCATATCAAAGAATTCCGTAACCAGCTGGTGAATCTGAAAACCGTAGAGGAAATTGAAGCGGTGCTGGCAGAGATTGCTATTCGTTACAACGGTTTCATACCGGAGAAAAGAACCATAGCATCCTTTCCCGAAGGAGATGGATGCGCTTGCTAAAACCGCAGTAACTGCACTATTTGTACGTCTGCTTTTTAGCAAACGTACAAATGCCTTCATATTATTATAGTTCTGCTTATGCTATTGCTGCGTTTTGAGCAGCAGGATATACTTTACCATTTGCTCAGCATCGGCCTGGGTTACAACGGGATGCGGTGTCATGGGAACCTGCCCCCAGATGCCCTGGCTGCCTTTCACTATCCTGGTAGCGAGCGTAGTCACATTTTCAGGCGTACTTTCATACTTGTCGGCAATCTTGTTATAAGACGGCCCTATCAGCGTTGCCTTAATGCTATGGCAGCTAAGACAGTCGCTTCCGGCTACCAGTTTAACACCTTTCTGATAGTCGGGATTAGTGCTAAGATCTACTGCCGGTTTTGTTTCTTTTTTTTCAGACGCCGGAGACTTTGCTTCTTCTGACGAGCCGCAGGCTGCGGTAAGCGCAGCGAGGGCGGTAACAATGAGATATCTTTTCAAGGCTGAATATTTTAGCGATGCTAAATTAATGCTGTTCCTGTTGCAAAACGTGGCTACTTTTATGATAGATGTCATGATAGATAATAGAAATCTGCTATTTAACGAATAAAAAACACGTACGCGTAAATAAGCTTCAACCACTATGATCACAAAGGGAGAGATAGAGTTATACTTTACAGCACAAAAGCAGGCCGGCTGGTGGTTTGCAGCTATAGGGCTGATAGCTGTCGCTGCTGCGATCGTTTGCTGGCAATATCAGCGGAATCCATTTGGCAAAGGGCTGGCGGCTCCCCTGATCTTGTTTGGTTTAATGCAATGCGCTGCCGGACTCCGTGTATACAATGAGAGCGACGCTTTGCGGATCAGCAATGTATATGCAGTAGATATGAATCCTCAGCAACTAAAAACAACGGAATTGCCACGTATGAAAAACATACAAAAGCGATTTGCTGTTTACCGCTGGATACAGGCGATAATGCTTATGGCCGGAATGCTATTGTTATTCTTCCTCCGTCGTACACCAGGTTCGTTCTGGTATGGCTTCGGCATTACCTGGTGCGTACAGGTTGTAGTGATTGCTGTCGTTTATTATTTTGCAGCGCAAAGAGCCGCCCATTATATCGGAAAATTGATGATAGATGGTCAATAGTAGAGAAGAGGTTACAATTTATTATTCTTGTTTATGATGTACGACGACGAATATTTCATGCAGCATGCCTTACGTGAAGCTTCTTATGCATTTGAAGCAGAAGAGGTGCCCATAGGGGCAATAGTAGTAATCGATAACAAGATCATTGCACGGGGACACAACCAGGTAGAGCGGCTGAATGATCCTACTGCACATGCCGAGATCATCGCCCTGACTTCGGCCTTCAACTATATAGGAGCCAAATACTTACCTGACGCGTGCTTATATGTTACAGTTGAGCCCTGCCTCATGTGCTGCGGCGCTATGTACTGGAGCAAGATAGGACGTATTGTATATGGCGCCGCTGATGAAAAGAACGGGTATAAACATATTACCGGCGAGAAATGGCCTTTTCATCCAAAAACACAGCTCACAGGCGGGGTATTGGAAGAAGAAGCAGTATCGCTGATGCGCGCCTTTTTCAAAGCAAGAAGACGATAGCTGGCGGAGAGATAGCGGCAGAAATTCCGCATTTCGTACTCCAGGCTGGTGCGTATAAGTTAATTTGCATTCTTATTTATCTGGCAATAAATTTGTTGCAACTAATCTTCGTTCTTCAAAAATTAAAAAACGATCACTTATGGCTTTCACATTACCCGCGCTTCCTTATGCGCATGAAGCTCTGGAACCTCATATCGATACCACTACCATGCAAATACACCATGGCAAACATCATCAGGCTTATGTCGACAATCTGAATAAAGCAATTGCAGGCACTGAGCATGAAAGTAAGAGCCTTGAAGAACTGGTAAAAAATGCCGGTTCAATTTCACCTGCTGTACGTAACAACGGCGGTGGTCACTGGAACCACACTTTCTTCTGGGAAAGCCTGGCTCCTAATGCAGGTGGTAAACCCAGCGGTGCCTTAGCTGATGCTATCGATGCAGCCTTTGGCTCTTTCGACGCGTTCAAAGAAAAGTTCAATGCTGCAGGTACTACCCGCTTCGGCAGTGGCTGGGCATGGTTACTGGTAAAAGACGGCAAACTGGAAGTCTCTTCCACACCTAACCAGGACAATCCTTTAATGGATGTTGCAGAAGTAAAAGGTACGCCTGTTCTGGGTGTTGACGTTTGGGAACACGCTTATTACCTGAAATATCAGAACCGTCGTCCCGAATACCTGGCCGCATTCTGGAATGTAATCAACTGGAATAAAGTCGCCGAACGTTTTGAAGCAGCCAAATAAAAAAATTGGCTTAATATTCAAATAGGTTTTAATTTGTGAGCCTGGCAGTGGAATGCCAGGCTCTTTAATTTCAATCTTAATACTTAACAAATAACGATTCAAGATGAAAAAAACATTGTTCGGTCTCTTGCCACTGGCACTGCTTGCTGCCTGTGGAGGTGGAGCGGAAAAGAAAGTACTGGTAATGGTCAAGGGCTCTGTTTCTGTGGCAAAGACGGATAACACCATCACCGTTAAGGAAGGCACAGGCTATTCGGAAGAGGAAATAGAATTAAAAGGAAATAAGCCCACCACACTCACAGCAAAAACTTCTGACGGCAAATCAACTACCATCGATGTACCGGCTGAACCAGGTTACTACATCCTGAGTTTGCGTTCCGATACAGTTGTTGGCAGCTTCCAGCAGTCTGGTACAGAAAGTGCCGGCGGACAGGTGATATCTCAGGAAAGCCTGAAACAAAAGATAGACAGCCTTGATCAACTGACAAAAGGCGCCAATGTATCTGCTGCTAACCATAATTACCTGGTAGCTCCCAATCAGTTAGTTAAAGTAACCGATAATGCCGGAGCCCGTATTTTCGGACCTTTCCGTCGTATTCCTGCCGCCGGCGTTGAACCGCCAGCTAACGGCAAGCCACTGGAGATCTATAAGTTCTCTACCAATAACGAGGTGAGGGAAACAATTGAAAAACTGAAAAAAATGACTCAATAGAAAAACGGGAAGCAATGCTTCCTTTTTTTTATCGCAAATGACGGATAGCGCTATAGCGGGAGAATGAATTTAATTAAGTGGTACAGCAAAAAGCAGACAGCTTCAGGGAACAGGATCGTAACCGCTTCCCCCGCCCGGACGGCAACGGGAAATACGACGGATAGAAAGCGCCATCCCCTTAACAATACCATGCTTTTTCAGCGCCTCGGCTGCATATTGTGAACAGGTAGGAGTAAAACGGCATTTAGGCCCCAAAGCCGGGGAGATCACATATTGATAAATACGGATCAGGAAAAGGAACGGGTAAACAAGAATACGACTAATAGATTTCAGCAATACTTTCATTGGACTTTACTTTTAGCTTTGCAATTGCTTTCCATCCTCACCTTTATCTGATTGTGCATTGGGGCTTTCATCCTTAGGTCCGGTATTCAGTTCTTTTATGAGACGCTTCATTATCAGGGGCATTTTTTGGTGCAGCTGCTCCTGGGTAGGTAAAGTTTTGTCGATATACAGCATAAAAACAGACAACTGCCGGCCTTGGTCTACCAGATACTGCTCCAGCACAGGCTTTTGAAGCCTGTAAGCCTCGCGCAACAAGCGTTTGATACGGTTGCGGTGAACAGCTCTTTTGAAATGCCGGGAACCGGCGCCAACGCCGGTCTGAAGAGGTGCAGCCATCTGGATCTCAGGACCTGGCTGAAAGAAAAACACTTTTACAGGAAACACCAGGAAAGAACGCCCTTCTTTAAAAACAGCATCCATGAGCTTCCTGCTCTTCAGCTTGTCGTTTCTGCGATATGTATAACGTTGTTGAATATTTGACCTTTTTTATTTACTGCAATGTAAAAAAGCCCCACCTGCAAAGATGGAGCTTTAATTATCAGTTTTAGACACCTTTTGCGGCCACCGTTATAAACGGCTCCGGTGGGTGCTTATTTTAATTTTCTTTCGTCGGAAACTGTCAGTTTCTTACGACCTTTCGCGCGACGGCTCGCTAATACTTTGCGACCGTTAGCTGTTTCCATACGCTTACGAAAACCGTGAACAGTTTTACGACGACGTGTATGTGGTTGAAATGTACGTTTCATGCAATAATTTTTTACTAACCCAAAAATGTAATATCAACACTCCGGCGACAGTCACCATACTGCCACCCGGTGAAAGGACGGCAAAGGTAAGGCAATTATTTTATATTAATCGTATTTTTTCACTTTTGTGTACCATAAATCACGATAAATAATCGTGAAATTGAGGATCGACACATTTTGCTTGATCAGGTTACGGTTGGTAGTACCCAGAATACCATATTCGCCGCTAAGTTGGTAGAAAAGATTGCCTTTATTGTTGGCAAGTCCTACGCCGAAGGTACCCCCGTAGCTCTTAAGGTGCTCAGAATACATTTGCAGGTAGGAGTTGCCCATGTAGGCGCCAGCCTGAACAAAAAATCTTTCGATGGGTGAATTACGAAGCCTGTGAGAAAATTCGAAACCCATTGCGAACCTGTCGCTGTTCTGCAGCTTGTAGCTAAGCCCTGTATGGTTCAGTTCTCCCCAGTTTTGACGTTGATAATCAGCCGCTATTGTAAACTTCTGGTTATAGTTCAGCGAAAGGCCACCGCCATAGGCAAGGGGCAGATCGAAAGGAGCTGTTGTTTTCATCCGGTCGGTCACAATTGCAGACGTACCCGCTGTAACGCTTACATATTGTTCTGTATTCAGAGACGATTTGTTGGTAAGTATACCACCCAGTCCCAACCTCCATTTATCAGACAGTTTAGCTGCGTATTGCGCACCGAATTTAACCTGTCCGCCGTTCATATAGTTGTCGACCTTGGTTGTAATGGTAGAACCGTTGATGTTGGCGGTACTTACGGTTTCTTCGCGGGTCAGCGATCCAAAGAGGAATGATGCTTCAAGTCCCACTGAGAAATTCCTGTTAAGCCTGAAACCATTGGCCCAGTAAGCTTTTCTCAAACCTCCTGAACCTTTGTTATAGCTGTCCATAGCCTCACCACCACTGCCTTCGATATCTTTAATGGCATAAAAGGAATAGCTGCTGTTGCTATAAGGCAGGAGACCAACACTTGATCCCCACCATGGTTTTACTTTTATAGCGAGGGCAAGTTTGCCCATTTGCATATCGGTAGAAACTTCTGTATTGGCATCAAGCGTATTACCCCTGTAACTGGTAGCTTTAAAACGCCCGCTTATTTCCATAGAGAAAAAGTGGTCGTCGAGCTTGCCGTAAGAAGCCGGGTTCGCATGGAACATTGATCTGCCGCTATAAAGACTTATACCAGCGCCTCCCATACCAGTAGACCTGTCGAAGGAGCTGTTCTCTATATCACCTATACCAAGAATGGAGTAGGGAGAGTTGTTGTTCTGTGCAGATGCTGCAGCAGCCTTTATTAACAGTACGCTCAATAATATTTTAGATACGTATTTCATTTACAGTAGTCTCATTATTTGTTTACAGCCAGATAATAGATCGTGAGCACCATGCGGGCATCAGTGTTATTGGCATTTCCAACAACAAGCCTGTCGAAGCTGGTAGTATTGGCAGGCGGCGACATAAGTAACCCATTTCCATTGTCTATGGTCGTGAGATTTATCTGTTGCAACAGATAACTCGTAACATCGTAGGTGTAGGCCGTTGATTTAGGATTGCGGTCGTCGACTACCAGGTTACCTGTTTGCACTTGCATACTGCTTCCGCTTGAGGAGGTAAGATCGGAACCAATCAGGTTATTTATATTCGTTGTCGAAAGCCTTATAGATGCAGGCAGCTTCTTGTAGGTATTTTCATACGAGCCGATTAACGGGCGTATGACCAGGTGAGCCGACAAAATACTCGTGAAGTCAGGCGCATTAAGGATGGATGCTTTTGCAGTGGGAAACTGAATTTTCACCATAGAGCCTGTGATATATTGCATAAAGGCCCTGTTACCAAGGTCTTCAGAAGAAATCACCTGTTTGTTTTTGCCAAAGCCGGCATTCCCCAGCGGTGTTCCGGTGCGGTCTATATCTATATGATTGAAATGATGCGCGTTATTAGCGAGGGTGAAGGTAACATAACTATGTATTGATTCACGACCGGGTGTGGTATAGTAGAGCCTCATATCCACACTATCTTTCAGGTTCAGGATAACGTTATCATTCGCACCTGCCGATATATAAACTCCCTTCAGCACTTCATTAATAAATGCGGTACTGTTTTGTATGTTCTGGCTGTTCGTTTTTAATAAGTTGAACAAATTGGCACCAAACTGATCATTAAGACGTACTACAATGGTATCGGTAATAGAAGGTTGCACCCGAACAGCTGTACGCGTATTTCCAATATTAAGGAAACCGCTTTTCTTCGTGAACGAAGTAGTATTGAACAAAGTGCTGTACGTAGTGGATCCGGGCCTTACAGGTACGATCTCTTCATTAAGCTCCTGTACACCTATATGCAGATCGGTAAGTGTATCGCCATAATAAGCTCTTGTGGATGCAGGTTTTATCACCAGGATGATAGAATCGTATTCAGCATTCACGTCGTAGGTAGTTCCTGTTGGCGGTGCAAATTCAAAATAGCTGGAAGCTACAGATCTTCCAAAATAGGGATCGGTATGTGCGCCCAGCAACATTGTTCCTGTTGCAGCAGTAGAGAACGAGTCGGCATATACAGTAGAAACCACGGGAGTGATGGTATCAACCTTTACCACCCTGGAGCTTTCATTAGGGACATATTGTCCGCCAAAATCAATATCCACTTTTTTACACGACGAAGCCGCGAATAATACGCCAACAGCCAGTAATGTTGAGAGAACGGGAACATATTGCCTTTTTTTCTGCATATGATTGCACCTTTTTAGAAAGGGTTGGCAATAATAACTATTGCGCATGTTAGTGAATTGTTAGAATATATTAAAATGCCGTTAACCTCCGACAAATAGGGCACAATATTAGGATTTTCGGCTCAAATACGTCTTTTTCGGGCTGCATGATACAGAATATTGCCGTTAATACATTGATAAAGTTGCAAAATGGCGGCGGCTTCGCCATTAATTTTATGCGCAATGCGAGAAAAATTTCTACGAAGCATAAGACAGATGCCTTACTGGCGGATTATTTTCCAGGTTATTATCTGGTGTATCGTATTCCTGCTGCCGCTGCTGTCGTACAATATAAGAGTACTTGATCCCGCCTTTTATGTAAAGGAATGCATTAATAATACCTTCCTGGTAGGCCTGTTTTATTTTCACATGAACTTCCTGATTCCGCGTTTTTTTGTGAAAGGGCGGATCACAACTTATATATTGCTGGCGTTGCTGGGGCTGCTAACGATTATTACCGAGCAGCATACTGTAGAATTATATACGTTCAGGCGTATACCTGAAAGTGGCTTCCGGCCTGTTATCATGCCGCCACACAGGTTACAATCGAAAGAGGAAGCACGCCGGTTTGCGGAACGCTACAGTCGCATGCAGCGCAGGGAAGGCATGCCGCCCGGGCGTTTTAACCATCCACCACCACCCGGGGAACGAGAGGGTCCCAGATTTGTCATTGCCGGGTTACCGGGATTTATCTTTTCCATGACGTTGCGGAAAGCCCTGTTTTCGGCCCTGTTAATACTGCTGGCCAGCGGGTTCATTAAAATAGCGCTTGAATGGTTTAAAGCAGAAAAGCGGCGTGAAGAATTAGAAAAGGAGAAGTTGAATGCAGAACTGGGCTTTTTAAAATCGCAGGTAAATCCCCATTTCCTTTTTAACTCCCTGAATAGCATTTATGCGCTGGCACGCAGAAAAGCCGATGAAACGCAGGAAGCAATATTACAGTTGTCGCAGATGATGCGGTATATGATCTATGAGTCGAATACCAACACGGTGGCGCTGGAAAAGGAGCTCGATTACCTGCAGAATTATATCGATCTCAAAAAGTTGCGGCTACCCGCTACGGTAAACATTAACTACACGATAGAAGGATCTCCCTCCGGACATGCAATAGAGCCTATGTTACTGATCCCGTTTGTAGAAAACGCTTTTAAACACGGCATCAGTTACAGCCAGAACTGCTATGTGGAAATAAAAATCACGGTGATGCAGCAAAAACTAATACTGGCGGTATCTAACAAAATATTTCACCAGCACCATGCGGAAGTAGGCGGTATAGGGCTGGAGAATGTAAAAAAGCGGCTTGCATTACTTTATCCTCAGCCAATGCACAGCTTATACATTACGGAGGAGAATAATATTTATAGTGTATCACTAACTATTCAGTTAAAAGAAGGCTTGTATGATTAAGTGTATTATTATCGACGATGAGCCGCTTGCGGTCGAGATCCTGCAGGATTTTATAGATAAAGTGCCATTCCTGCAACTAAAGGCTTCCTTCACCAATGCACTGGAAGCTTTGCAGTATGTAGAGAATGAGGAAGTAGACCTCATGTTCCTCGATATCAGAATGCCTGATATATCGGGAATAGATTTCCTGCGCAGCCTGAACAAGCGTCCTGCCGTTATATTTACAACCGCTTACCAGGAATATGCGCTTGAAGGCTATCACTTGAATATACTCGACTACCTGTTAAAACCCATACCGTTTAACCGCTTTCTTCAGGCTGTAAATAAAGCCCATACCTATCTTGCAGCACTGAAGGGTAAACCTGCCCAGGAGTTCATTTTCATTAAAACGGAATATAAAATAGTAAAGGTGGACCTGGAAGATATATTGTATATAGAAGGACTGAAAGACTACTCCAAGATATACCTGAAAGATAATCCCAAGCCTATTTATACCCTGCAGAATCTGAAATCGTTTGAAGCAAAGTTCTCGCCGGAACGGTTTGCGCGCATTCACCGCTCGTACATAGTGTCGGTAAGTAAGATCAATGTAATTTGTAAAAACCGGGTGGTGATCGGGCAAACAGACATTCCTGTCAGCATAGGTTTTAAGAATAATTTACAGGAAATTATACATCAAAACTCGTAGTGCTAAACAAAAAAGCCTTTATTTTGGCCCCATTATACTTGTGAAAGTGTGTTTAATCGCAAAATTTCAAAACTAGATATGATTCGTATGAAGAATTCATTGCTTATTGCAGGTTCTGCCTGTGTGGTGCTTGCGTTGAGCTCTTGCAGTAAAAGCTCTTCCAACCCTGATTCTGAAGAAGGCAACTGGGTGAAAAGAGGACAATTTGACGGCGCTGCAAGAACTGCTGCCGTATCATTTGTTATCAATGAGACTGCCTATGTTGGTACTGGTTACAATGTCAATGCCAAAGACGCTGCAGGCCTTGTAGAAAAAGGGTTCATGAAAGATTTCTGGAAATTCAATATACCTACCGACGGAAGCGGTAACTATTACTGGACACAGGTAGCTACCTTCCCGGGTGTACACCGTTCAGACGCCGTTGGATTCAACATCGGTAACAAAGGTTTCGTTGGAACCGGCGTATCCTCAAATAAAACGACCCTGCTCCGCGATTTCTGGGAATTTGATGGACAGACCTGGACACAACGTGCCGACTATCCCAACACAGCCCGTAAAAACGCAGTTGGATTTGGTTTGAACGGAAAAGGTTATATCACCACCGGTTTAGACGAAAACGGCGCTTACCAGAAAGACCTCGCCATGTATGATACCACTACCAAAACATGGACTAACAATCTTCCTACTTTAGGAGGCGACAAACGTTCCGGCGCTATTGCCCTTGTTCATGGTAATAAAGCTTATATCTTGGGAGGTTCCGCCGGCGGCTCCGTATCTACCGATATGTTTGAGTTTGACGGTACAAAATGGACTGAAAAAGAAAAGGTCTACAATGCGAAAGACGATTCATTTGATGATGATTACGGCAGCGCAGGATCAAGCACTGGTATCGCGCGTACTTTCGGCGTAGGTTTCGTGATCGGTGATTATGGTTATGTTACTACAGGATCTGTAGGTGCTTATAACTCACAAACATGGCGCTACGACTTTGCTTTAGACAGGTGGGTCATCCGTACAGCTTACGAACGTACAGCACGTTCTTCCGGTGTAGGCTTTGCAGTTAAAGGAAGAGGCTTTATTGGCTTAGGAGAAAGCGGTTCCAGCTACCTCGATAACTTTGATGAATTCCTTCCGAATGAAACTTATAGCTCTACCGACTAGTAATATAAAACTGTTACTGATATGTGTGTTACTGGCAGGAACTATGTTTTCCTGCCAGCAGCACACACAAGCTGAGCAGCAGGAGAAAAAATCGGCTCCAAGTCCTGAGGACAAATTACCGATAGATGTAAAATTTGTTGAGCTGAAGAATGGTGCTGGCTGGGAATATGATATTTATGTAGACCATAAGCTTTATATTAAGCAGGACCGTATTCCTGCAATTTCCGGGATTCACGGATTTGCAACGAAGGCAGATGCTGAAAAAACGGCTCACCTGGTAATACAGAAAATAAAAGAAGGCCAGATTCCCGCACTCAGCGAACAAGAGTTAAAAGACTTACAGATACAACTGCCAACCCAGCAGTAGTATTTACGAATCATATTTTAAAAGCCTCCGTTTCCGGAGGCTTTTCTATTTCAGGTTAATTGTAAGGCTATTGCAGGTCTACGTGTAAAGAGGCGATAGCATGACCGCCATAGAACTTGCGGGCTGCCTTGTTAAAGTCTTCAGGCGCATCTGTCGTATAGAAGCTGCTGTTCCCTCCTTTGCTCAACCGGGTTTCCATCTCCGGGTGCCTTTGCAGGTAGTTTTCAAGACTATCTGCCACAATAGCTCCCTGGCTCACCACATTCACATTCGCAGGCAGAAACTGCTTTATCTTGTCCTGCAGCAGCGGGTAATGTGTGCAGGCAAGTAGCACTGTATCGATATCAGGCTGCTTTTCCAGCAGCTGATGTACGTTCTTACGAATGAAATAATCCGCACCTTCATTCTCATATTCATTGTTTTCGACAAGAGGCACCCATATTGGACATGCCTGCTGCGATACCTGGATCTCCGGGAAGAACTTTTCTATTTCAAGAAGATAAGACTGCGACTGTACCGTGCCATTGGTGGCAAGAATGCCCACCTTGTTCGACCTGGTGTAATTGCCAATTACTTCGGATGTAGGCCTGATAACACCCAGCACCCTGTTATCAGGAGCTATTACGGGCAGATCTTTCTGCTGGATAGAACGCAGCGCTTTGGCGGAAGCCGTGTTACAGGCCAGTATCACAAGCGGGCATCCCTGCGCAAAAAGCCATTGAACGCTTTGCAGTGTATACTGATAAACCGTTTCAAAAGACCGCGACCCATAAGGCGCCCGGCCATTATCGCCCAGGTACAGATAATCATATCCGGGCAGTTTGGCTACTATTTCACGTAGCACTGTTAGTCCGCCATATCCTGAATCAAAAACCCCTATCGGATGTGTAACCGGTTCCATATGTATTCATTTCATAAGTACCTGAAACAAAGAATGGTCAATGGCATTTACTCCACTGACCATTCTTTTATAAAAAGTTATAACGCTTGCTATTACTTACCAGCTGGTTTTACACCTTGCGCAGGTTTAGGAGCGAGCTCTTCTTCCATACCACCACCCAGTTCACGAGGTAAAGGAATTTTCATTTCCTTGGCTACCAGTTCAAAGATATTGTCAACGGTAGTTCCTGCTTCGAAAGTGTTTGGCTTCAGGATCAGTGTATATTTCTTGGTATCAAGTACTTTTTTATACGCTGCCACTACTTTTTCGTAAAGCGGTTGTGCCAGAACGGCCCTTTTCTGATCAGATTTATTCTGAGCAATTTGCTGCCAGTAAACCAGGTTCATAGCTACGCTTTGCATTTGCTGGCGCTGCATATCGAGAACAGATTTAGATTTTCCAGCTGCTGAGTCTTTTTTATAAATGCTGTCGAGACGCTGATATTCCGACTGGTAGTCGCGGTATTCAGCACCCAGTGTATCTTGCTCGTACTGGCGTACCAAGCTGTCAACGCGGCGGTATTCAGGCATCACCTGCATCATGATCTCAATATCAAACACACCAATTTTAATACCCTGCTGCGCCTGAGCCTTTGCGTTGTCAGAAGATGCTAACAACATGCCTGTAACAGCCAGCAGAGAAAATAACACCTTTTTCATCTATTTCTTTTTGTTTTAATAAATAGAACAACCTGCTTGCTTTATTTACAGGGTTGTTGCACTGTTAATTGTATAAAGGTTAAAATATAAACTAGTTCTTGACGCCCAGATCTCTTAGGATATCATCACTCTTATCGAGTTTGGGGTCGGCAAATATAACGGTAATTCCTTCACTTTTATCGAGAATAAAATCATATCCGCGGGCCACTGCAAGTTTCTGAACGGCATTGTAAACTTTATCCTGCAGAGGCTTTACGAGCTTTTGGCGTTCCTTGAACAGATCTCCTTCATAACCAAAGCGTTTACGTTGCAGATCACGCACTTCCTTCTCACGGTTGTACAGCTCATCTTCCCTTTTTTTCTGCAATTCGGGACTTAACATCACTTTCTCAGCCTCATAATCTTTATATAATTTTTCCAGGGCTGCCTGCTTTGCATCAATTTCCTTCTGCCACAGATCGCTTGTTTGCTGTAATTTCTGCTCAGCCTGTTTGTATTCAGGGATCTTATTCAGGATGTACTTGGTATCAATGATCGCATAGCGCTGCGAGTAGCCGGTGTAACCTAACACCAGCAAACAGATCAATAACACGATTTTGTTCATAGAAAGCATTTTAAACGTAAAATACTGCTTATTCAGGTTCAAAGCCCAGCATAAATGTAAACCTTGAAGCATTTTTCAGGCCATTACCCGGTGTAATCCTATCCAAACCTATACCATAGTCAAATCCAAGCAAACCGAACATTGGCAGGAAGAAACGCATACCTACGCCCACAGAGCGACGTAAACGGAAAGGATTATAATCTTTGAAGGAGTACCAGCCGTTGGCTGCTTCAAAGAAGGTAACACCATAGATGGTACTGCTTGGGTTAAGGCTAAACGGATAGCGCAGTTCCATCACATATTTATTAAACATGGTGAAGTACTGGGAAGCACCTTGCTGGTCGGGGTTAACCGAAGGATCGGAAGTTTCGTAAACAGGGTAACCACGTTGTGAAATGATATCATAACCCAACAGGGCGAATGTATTACTCAAGCCTGCATCACCCACCTGGAAGCGTTCGAACGGAGAGATCTTAAGACGGTTGTTATACCTTCCTATGAAGCCCATTTTCGCGGCTGCCTTCAACACGAACATTTTGTTCCTGTCTTCGCCATGCGGCTTGCTGATAGGCACAAACCATTCGCCGGAGAAACGCCATTTATGATATTCCACCCACTTATACGGGTTTGTTTCATTAACGATATTCTTGTCAAACAGCGAATAAGGAGGCGTCACCTGTAAGCTGGCCAGGAAGTTGGAACCCTGTGTAGGGAAATACGGGTTAGGACCTGCCGAACTACGCTGCAATGCTATTTTCAGGTTCAGGTTGTTTGAAGCGCCATCGTCGAAAATGGTACCGTCTCTCAATACAAGGTTACGGTCGATAGCATAGTTCCTTAATTTATAACGGGCATAACTTAAGGTAAAGCCAAGAGAGAAATAGTCATCGGGCCATTTCAATTGTTTAGCCAGGCCAACGGAAACACCTGTTGTTTTAAAATAGGAAGTATCGGCAGCAGATTTTTTATAAGTACCTGTATAGGGATCGTAAGCATTTGCAAACTTGGTATCGAACAAGCTTACTGTTAACGCATTCCGTTTTTTACCGCCAAGCCATGGCTCAGTGAACGAGATATTATAAGAGCGGTAGGCCCGTCCGTTACTCTGTACCCTGAGACTGAGTTTTTGTCCGTCGCCGGTAGGTAAAGGATCCCAGGCTTTACGGCTGAAGATATTCTTCGCCGAGAAGTTGTTGAACGATACACCCAGGGTACCGGTTAAGCCAATACCACCGCCAAAGCCGGCACTCAACTCCAACTGGTCGCTCGATTTTTCTTCGAGTGTATAATTAATATCCACCGTACCATCGTCGGGGTTGGGTACAGGGTTGATGCCAATTTTCTCAGCATTAAAATATCCGAGTGCACCAATCTCACGTTGTGAACGGATCAGCGCCTCACGGCTGAACCTGTCGCCGGGGACCGTACGTAATTCCCTGCGGACCACATATTCCTTGGTTTTATCGTTCCCGCTGATGCGAACGTTCTTGATCGTAGCCTGCGGGCCTTCGATGATACGGATCTCGAAATCGATCGTATCATTATATACCGCTGTTTCAACCGGATCGGTACGGAAGAACAGATAACCATCGTCCATATAAAGGCCACTGATATCGCCGCCTTCGGGAGAAATGGTTTTACCGAGTTTCTTATTCAGGATCTCGGCATTATAAGTATCACCTTTCTGGATACCGAGGATAAGGGTAAGAACAGAGTCGGAGAATTTGGTATTACCTCTCCAGGTAATGTTACCGAAGTAATATTTATGTCCTTCGTTTACTTTAATATGGATATTGAGGTTCCCCTTACTGTTGGGGAAGGTGGTATAGTCTTCGATAACGGCATCGCGGTTACCGATAGAGTTATAGTATTCCAGCAGGGAGAGTTTATCTTCATCAAATTTCTTTTCATTGAATTTTGCTGAAGTAAAGAGTTTGATACGCAGATAAGGATCCAGCACCTTCTTGGTTCTGGAGTAGGTAAGGAAACCTTTATCGCGGAGGTAGTCCTGGAAGGTATATTTTTTAGGATCGCCGAAACCGCCGGTTTCATTGGCAGGGAACAAGGTCATACGTGACATTTCCTTGGTTCCTTTCATCTGCTTTTTCAGTTTGGCTTCATCTACCGTATTACCAAAGAAGCTGATCTGGTTTACCTTCACCTTATTACCCTTGGTAACATGGATAGTAAGCAGTTCATAGTTTTCCGCCGATTCATCTTTTATTTCTTCGATATTGACTTTAACGTTACGGAATCCTTTTTCATAGTAGTAACGTTGGATTGCGTCGATAGCGGTGATCTTCATGTTTTCGGTGATCACGTGACCTATTACCAGGTTTGTTTTCGACTTAAGATCGTCTACTTCACCTTTACGGATCCCTTTAAATATAAACCTCGACAAGCGCGGGCGCTCGGTGATATCAATTTCAACATCTATATTCCTGCCTTCTACGCGTGTAATATAGATAGCGATGTCGCTGAAATAATTTTGAGCCCAGAGTTTAGTAAGCGATTTGGAGAAGGCGTCGCCACCGGGGATGGTAACTTCGTCGCCAACATTGATGCCTGCAATGGAGAGAAAAAGTGCCTCGTCGAAGAACTTGTTGCCTACGACTTTCACAGAAGCCACCTTATATTTTTTAGGGGTTTTCTGATTAAACAGGTTCATCAGATCTGCATCAATGGAAGTAATTCCTGAGTCGGAAGGGTTTTTTCCGGGAACCTGTGCTATGGCCAAATGGCTGCAAAAGCAGACTGAGATTGCCAGAAGAAGAGATTTACACACTGTACGCATCCAATATTGCTGTTTGTTTAAGCCCCCAGAGAATAAGATATATTCTTTCCGCAGTTGGCTTTGGGATAAGTGGCGGCAAATTAACGGGAATTATTAAAAGTCTTTGTTAAATCGGCCGTCCTTTTTTTGTAAATATGTTAATGAATTGTAGGGTTCTGTTGCAACTGTTCGCTCGTTTTACCGAATCGTCTTTCACGTCCCTGGTAGTCGATAATGGCGGCATACAGGTTGGGTTTCCTGAAATCCGGCCAGCAGGTATCGGTAAAGTAGAGTTCGGAATAAGCAAGTTGATACAACAGAAAGTTACTGATCCTATATTCGCCGCTGGTTCTTATCATGAGTTCGGGATCAGGGATATCTTTGGTAGCGAGGTATTGCGTGAGCACCTCGTGGGTTATTGATTCGGGATCAAGCTTACCGTCCTTTGCGTCGCGCGCTATTTGCTGTGCCGCGTGAACAAGCTCCCAGCGGCTGCTATAGCTCAGTGCCATTACCAGGTTAAGGCCGGTATTGGCACTGGTTTCGTCAAGGGCCTCCTGCAATTCGGACTGGGCATAAGCCGGTAGCATCGATTTGTCTCCTATAGCACGTAGCCTGATGTTATTTTTATTTAAAGTGGGAACTTCTTTACGGATAGTATCAACCAGCAGCTCCATTAACCCGGTAACCTCGTATTCCGGGCGGTCCCAGTTTTCGGTACTGAAAGCATAAAGGGTCAGGAAACCAATTCCAAGCTCTGCGCATCCTTCCACAATATCGCGTACGCTTTCTACGCCATTGAAATGGCCGAACAAGCGGTCTTGTCCTTTTTCTTTCGCCCAGCGACCATTACCATCCATAATGATGGCAATATGCCTTGGTAACCGGTTTTTATCGATCCGGCTCAGATCATTCGATTCCTGCATAATACAACGTTGTACAATCGCGGGCAAAATTACTTACTGGACGGCATGCTTGCCATTAAAAGTTTGTAACCGCGGGCGTAAAAATAGCGTTTATTAGCTAATGTGACGCCTGAAATAAGGGATTTGCCTACGGTTTGGGGCACCGGTAGGAGGAGAGGTTAAAAGAGATGCCCACGAGCACCATTGCATAACCGTCGTTCTGCGAGCTGTTGCCCCGCTGCCGGCCTTTAATACCAATGGGAGTTGTGCCTGTTTCATAGCTCCTGTCCTGTAAAAGGTAGGCTACTGAAGCAGGATCAAATGCATCCGGGGCATAGGTGAGGCTCACGTCGTCGAGATAGTCGGTATTGGTAAAACGGTAACCCACTTCACCGAAAATATTCACTTTGGGAGAGATTGCGTATTTCATACCTACGGCCAGGGGAATACACAGGGCGGTAGAACCGTACGGGGTGCGCCCGGGATAAAGGGAACTTCCCTGCCCTTCGGTGCCGAGGCCGCGAAGACGGTATTTTTCTCCACCCAGGTAAGCATATGGATCGTAGGAGAACAATCCTACCCCCAGTGACACATAGGGCGTAAAATTATATCCTTCAACACCGGGATAGAACTTGAAGAAATTGAACTCTCCGCTTATCGCCAGTTCCCATACATTGGTATTGAAGCTAAGGTTACGGCGTTGCTGTGTTTCGTTTTTAGAATAAGTATCTGAATAACCCAGCGCTGCATAGTTTGCACTGAGCTTAAGAGAGATATAGTTGTTCATTTGCTTGCGGAAGAAGATACCTCCTGCAATTTTAGGCCGGTTCAGCGCTGCACGGGTGTTGAGATCGCCAAAGTAATGGCCTGCGCCAACCGCAATACCCAGTTCACCTTGCTGTACATAACTGTCCATCCATTGCGCGTTAGTTCTGGCACCTACAATGAAGAATGTAAGGAGGAATAAAGTTCTTTGTAGCATACGGTTGCAAAATAAGGAATGTTGTAATAACGAAAAATTCCTTTCTTTCTTATAAAGAAACCTTAATTTCTTTTATCCAATCCCCATGTGAGTTTGGAGCGCAGGGTAGAAAGAAAGCTGTTTTCATTTAGTCTTACCAGTTTAATACCAAACTGTTCTTTTTTGACCGCAAGCTGAACATCTTTATCCACAATCTCACGCCTGGAGTCCAATGCACAGATAAACTGGTCGGAACGGCCTTCCACTTCAAAAGAAATAATATTGGAATCGGGAACCAGTATAGGCCTTACGTTCAGGTTATGCGGCGCTATGGGGGTAATAAGGAAGCTTGATGAGTCGGGGAAAACGATAGGTCCGTTACAACTAAGATTATAACCTGTTGATCCCGTAGGCGTTGAAACAATGAGACCGTCTGCCCAGTAGGTATTCAGGAATTCTCCGTTAAGATAAGTATGCACCTTGATCATGGGCGAAGTATCCCGTTTATGGAGCGCAAACTCATTGAGTGCGAAGGAAGCGTCATCGAACAACGGGATATTGGCGTCGAGATGAATAAGAGAACGCTTGTCTACCACAAAGGTTCCATTGGCCAGTGCGTCTACTGCAATGCTAAGTTCCTCTTTACCAATACTTGCGAGAAATCCAAGCCTGCCGAAATTGATACCGAGAATAGGAACGCCTTTATCGCGGATAAGTCCCACTGCATCGAGGATAGTGCCGTCGCCGCCAAGGGAAATAAGACATTCAACAGTTTCATCGAGGTCGTGATAGCCTGAAAACAATTCTACCTCAACCCCTGTGGACCGAATATCGTCGAGATGATCGGCGAGGGAGGTATGCAGGATGATAGCTATATTATAGCGTTGTAGTTCCTGGGCGAGGATGAGCAACTGGCTATGTTGTTCGATATCTAAACCACGGCTGTAAATAGCTACTTTCATTCTTATACATTTCGGTCTTTGGTCGCAGCGAAGGTACGGTAATATGCCCAAGCAGGCAGTGCCGCTACATTTTGAGATAAGTCATGAGCAGGTCGTAGTTCTCCCTGAGCTCGTTCTGGAAGTTTTCTTCTCCGAAATAGTACCGTATGGTATAATCGTAACGCTGGAAGGTGGCAATGATATCTGAGATCTCTGCGCGGTTTACTTTTACCGTTACCTGCAACAGTCCGGTAGTGCTATCGATATAAGTATTGATCTGGGTAATATAGGCATCGTTTGTTTCCACCAGCCGGCTCATTTCTCCGAAAGAGAAATTACGCTTATCCATTTCAAGTACGATGATACCGCCGGGATCTTCGGCGCCTGTAAACCTGCTGGCGGCATGCAGCAGTTCGATACGGGTTATAACACCTTGGTATTCACCCGTTTCATTGATCGCTGCCACCAGAGAAATGTCGTTTGTGGCAGCTTGTTTAAGTGCGGTGAGAAAATGGTCATGTGTTTGAACAGCCACTTTCACCCAATTGCCTTCGAGCGTAGCTACCATAGCAGCTTCATCGGCATCGAGCAGATCATCTTTGCTGACAAGGCCTTTGAATTTTTCTTCCACTACCACAGGCAGATGCTGGACGTCGTAATCTTCCATAAGCCCCAATGCAAATCCTGCTTTATCGGCAGGACCGATAACGGGATAGTTGGAGACTATGAGTTGAGAAGTTAACATCCAGATACGTTTTTAAAACCAGACAACAAAAACTAGGCAATTGTTGCAGCAGGCTGCTTTAATTTACTCAAAAAGGCGTCGAGGATCACATTAAATTCGCCGGGCACTTCCATCATGGGGGCGTGTCCGCACTGGTCTATAAAATGTAATTCGCTGTTAGGGATCAGTTTATTAAACTCTTTAGCTACGAACGGGGGTGTAATGGTATCATTATTACCCCAGATCAGGAGCGTAGGTTGTTTGATTTGGCTGATCTCTTCGCCTAAGTTATGGCGGATAGCGCTTTTTGCCAAAGCAATAATTTTGATCACCTTCATACGGTTGCTGGTGATTTCAAAGACCTCGTCAACGAGTTCTTTGGTAGCCATCGCAGGATCGTAGAAAGTGAGTTCCGTTTTTTTGCGGATATATTCATAGTCCCCTCTTTTAGGGTAACTATCACCCATACCGTTTTCAAAAAGACCTGAGCTGCCGGTAAGGATAAGCGATTTAATTCTTTCGGGGTGTTTCAGCACATGAATGAGGCCTACATGCCCTCCGAGGGAATTGCCAAGGAGATGAATGCCGTCGTAACCGCGTGCTTCCACAAATTTCTGCACATATTTCTCCATGCCTCCTACGGAAGTATGAAAAATATCGAGGTCGAATAAAGGAAGTAAGGGTACTATTACTTTATACTGGTGACGAAAATGTTCTACCAGATCCTTAAAATTGCTCAGCGCGCCAAATAATCCGTGCAATAATAATAAAGGTTCGCCTTCGCCTTCCTCAACAAACTTAAACTTATCGTATTGTTTAATCTCGTAATTCATTTCTCATCAGTTCTTATATAGCTAACACTCCTTGGATTGCCACAAATAAACATAATTCAACCGATATAACCCAAACTCATCGATAATAATAGGTATCCCTTCTGTCGTTAACTACTAAAATACTTTTTTTGTGTTAAATAATGCTTACCATTCCGGCTACCGGTTTCATTATCAGGCCGCTTTTGCGAAAGCGGCGAAAAAAACCTGCAGCTGATCGAAAACATTTTTCAGAAAAGGTATCACCACAGCCATCGCATCTATTGCCTTTGGCCCCCAGGGTGCAACAAAGGTATAAGATTTTGATTCCGAGATGGTTTCTGCTTTAAAAAGCCCCATTTGCGCTGCATAGAACAGAAGTACACTAAATATAGTTATATACAGTACAAGGTATAACACCACTCCTCCCAATTTGTTGATCCAGCCCATAAGCACCATTTCCATTCCGGCTTCTATAAGGGCAGCCACCCATCTCACGATGAGCACAACTGCAACCATCACAATAAGGAAAGAAAGAAATGGCAGCCACCTGGTTCCCATATTCGTATGATCGTGGAGCCACACAGCCACTGTAGCTGACAACTTGAGAGCGGCAGCGATGCCGGTGATAATAGCCAGGAAAGAGAACAGGGCTACTATCAACCCTTTTCTAAGGCCTTTTATTATCGCCAGCACCACCAGCAAAATGAATATGATGTCTATAAACATTCTTAAACCATCCCCCGTTAAGGGTAATCCTATTTACTGAGCATTTCTTTTACTGCAGCGGAAATAGCTTTACCATCGGCTTTGCCTGCCAGTTGTTTGGTTGCTGCGCCCATTACCTTACCCATATCGGCAGGAGAGCTGGCGCCCGTTTCCGCAATAATGGCTGCAAGCGCTGCCTTCAGTTCGGCTTCCGTCATTTGTTTGGGGAGGAATTTTTCGATAACAGCAATCTCTTCTTCCTCCTTCTGCGCAAGGTCGGCCCTGTTTTGCTGGTTATAAATGTCGAGCGAATCTTTTCTTTGTTTTACCAGTTTCTGCAACAGTTTCAGTTCGCCTTCGGCGGAAATTGCACCATTGGCTCCGGGTTCTGTTTTTGCTTTAATGATCTCTGCCTTGATGGCCCTTAATCCACGCAACACGCCTTCGTTTTTGGCTTTCATTGCATCTTTCATGTCGGCCATGATCAATTGTTCTAAGCTCATACGGTTATTTTAAAGTGCGACTATTTGTTTTCTTTCTGCTGAAGCGCCTGGAATTTAGCGTAGAAATCCTTTGCGAATTTTTTGATATCATCTACCAGCTCCTGTTGTTGTGTGGCCCTGTTATAGGTATCCGCCATCGTCATAAAAGTCTGGTAAAAGAAATCCGCCATTTCATCAACCATCATGTCTTTTGTCCACAAGTCGATACGCAGTGCGCTTTTCTCTGCTCCGTCCCAGAAAGCCAGCATCATAGCCCTGGCCTGCTGGTATTGGTCAATAGTGCTGTCGGTAGCTTTCCAGCCAATCTGGTGGGGCACCTTGTCATTATCCAGTTCAACGTTAATACTAATAGTAGAAGTATGCATGTTCTATATATTCTAAAAGGAAGGAGCAAAGGTACTATTTAGCCGGGTCATTTTCAGACCGTTCATTTACGGGTGATGGAGCAGGCTGCTGAATAAAGCGGCGGAAGCATCCCAGTTATACAACAGTTTCTGCGTTTTTGCGGTTGCAATAAGTTGGCGCCGCAACGTTTCATCTTTATATAACAGGATCATTTTCTGGCCCATATCATTAAAATCGCCCGGTTCGGCATAGAGCGCTGCCGCTCCACATATTTCAGGGAAAGCGCCCGTTGAAGAGGCGATAACAGGAATTTCGCATTGCAACGATCTTATAGCTGCCATACAGGCGGGATCGGGAAGCCCGGGCTGAACACATCCGTAGGCGGCGGCCGTTATTGCTGCCAGTTCTTCTGTCCGTAAAACCGGCAGCAGCGAAACATCGGCCCGGAAACGGTATGCGTCAAGTTTAAGCGCAGCCTGTTCTTCGGCGCCAAGGCCGGTTACCAGCAACTGCATGTTGCTTTTCTGCCATTTTTTGAATACCGAAAATGCTTTCAGCACTTCGGTAACCGCCTGAAGATGACCGGGAAGGCAAGGAAAAAGAAAGAATTCGTTTCCCCCGGCATATTTTTCCTTAACTGCTTCTTTTTCATCCCATTCAACAGGCTGAAACCTGGTGTCGGCAGCCGCGGGAATAACGGTTATCTTATTTTCCGGGACCTGGAATACCGATGCCAGCTGCGTTTTGCCCCAGTTTGAAGTAGTGACAACTGCGGCAGCCCCGGCCAGCTTTTTAGTAAGGGCGGCGGCATTTTTCGCCGAAGGCAAAAGTTCCGAAACCACCATCATCAGCGGTATCCGGTTATTATTCCTGTTCTCGGGGTAAGAAATGGCGAGGTTCACCTGCTCCTGCTTCAGGAATGCGGGCAGCGTTTTTATGCTCCACCACCACCGGCCAGCCTTTCCGGCGCCCGGCGCCTCTACAACCGTTTCGCCACATTCGTACAGGGGATGACGCAAACCTGTTTCCGCGCTAACGAGGAAAAGTACGCGGGCAGCAGGGTTAATGCCGGGCAAACGTTTTACTGTTTCGAACAGGAAATCGTCGGTTAAGATATCGGCGGACCGGCTTAAAAAACTTCCATAAACCAGGATAGACATACTGCAAAGATAGTTCGTCGCGGGGCATTAACTTCTGCAATGATCACAGAAGGGCGGGGCGCCGAAGGGCATTAACTTTCGGTATGATCACGGAATGACAGGGGCGCCGGGAGCATAAACTTCCGCCATGATCGCAGGGCGCCCGGGGGATCAAGTGCGATGCAAGTGCGATACAAGTGCGATGCTACTGCGATGCAGGTGCGGTTATGGTAGCTTTATGGTATACTTATGGTATACCCTCCGGCCACCCGCCATTTCTCATTTGCCGTTTTTGCCGATATTCTGTTCCAGTACTTCCAGCGGCATACATCCGTCTTTCAGCAGGTTATCGTGAAATGCGGCAAGCGAAAAGGCATTCCCCTGTTCTTTGCTGAATTTATCGCGGAGCGACCTTATTTTCAATGCACCTATCTTATAGCTGAGCGCCTGGCCCGGCAGCACCATATAACGCTCAATTTCGGCTGTAGCGCCTTGTTCGCTGATAGCTTCGTTTTCCATCATATAAGCTATCGCCTGCTCCCTGGTCATAGTGCCGGTGTGCAGCGAAACGTCGACAACAAGACGTATGGCCCTGTGCATTTCATCGCCCAGCGCACCCATATACTGGTAGGGGTCTGTATAAAGACCAAGTTCTTTGCCCAGGCTTTCACAATAAAGCGCCCATCCTTCGCCATAGGCGCCGTACCAGCAGAAACGACGGAACTTAGGCAGGTCCTTGTTTTCCTGCTGAAGGCTTATCTGGTAATGATGACCGGGAATAGCCTCGTGCAGGAACAAACTTTCCATGCCACTGGTAACATTGAATTTAGTAGCATCGAGAATGGGAACATAAAAGATTCCCGGGCGGCTGCCGTCTTCGGAAGGCGGGTTATATTCCGCGCTGGCGCTGGCGGCACGGAACGCCTCTGTTTGGCGGATCTCGAATGGAGAACGCGGCTTTACACCAAACATCTTTTTCAGGTTGGGTTCTATACGCGCCTGGATATTACGGAAAGCGGTAAGCACCTCCTCCGGTGTTTTATAAGGCGTAAAACGCGGGTCGTTCTTTAAAAACTCAAAAAAAGCTTTGCGGTCGCCGTTGAAGCCGGTAGCGGTTTTAATACTGTCCATGGCAGCGCCAATACGCGCCACTTCGGCAAGACCCGTTTTATAAATTTCCTCGGGCGAGCGGTTGGTAGTTGTCCAGAACCTTACCAGGTATTTATACACCTTATCACCGTCGGGCAATGCAGATAACCCGCTTGCTTTACTTGCCTTAGGCAGGTATTCCTGCTGCATAAAGCTGGCAAGCCTGGAATAGGCCGGAATGGTATATTGCCGGATACAGGTTTTAAAAGCTGTCGTCAGCCTTGACCTGTCGGCTGCCCCTACTGAGTCGGGGAACGTTGTTACCGGGGTAAAAAAGAGACTTTTCTCTACCGTGTCGGTTAACATGGCATTCAGCTGCGGGATTATTTTTACCACGATACTTTGCGGTAATACATAACCGGCGGCCATTCCTTTCCTGAAATAAACAATGGCGCTGTCGGCCCAGGCGGAGAAAGCCGTCATACGCTGCAGCCAGTTATCATAGTCCTTTGCCGTTTTAAAAGGCTGATTGCCACTTCCGCTGCCCAGCTGTCCCATGGTCAGCGGCAACCCGGTGAACTGGTTAAAAGGAATATAGTTGTCATGAAACGAAAGACCTTCGATCGACATTTCCATTTCCCTTTTAAAAATGTCGTAGCTGATTTTGTCGTTCCGGTTTAGCTTATCAGGTTCATAATGAGAAACAAAAGCGAGGTAACGCTTATAGAAATCCCTTAGTGTATCGCGGTAGCTGTCGGTAAATTCAACAGGCAGGGATTGATTAAAACGGTTGTCGCCGGAAGAAGTGGCTTCCAGCGGAAACAAATGCATTCTTTCTTCATAGTACTGGCTGAACATGGCGTTCAGCTCTTTATTGGTTTCTTTCGTAGGATTATTCCGGCTCATCAGCTGGCAGCCCATTCCGGCGCCCAACACCAACAGAACCAGCCCCAGGTATGCTATTTTTCTCATATCAGCGCATTGAAGAACGAAAGTTAATACAAAGCGTTAATTTTGCGGTCCTTTTAATATAGAATATGAGCCAACAACATTTGTCAGAGCAGGAGATCATCCGTCGCGACAAGCTGAAAGAATTACAGCAACTGGGGATAGATGCCTATCCTGCCCCTTTATTTCCCGTAACCCATTATTCCGAGGATATTAAAGCTGGCTTTTCAGAAGAAACCAAGGATGCATATGCGCAGGTTACAGTAGCAGGACGTATCATGAGCCTTAATGGTAAGGGCAAGGTATTCTTTATTAAGATCCAGGATAGCAAAGGCATCATTCAATTATATGTGCGCCGCGACGATATTTGTCCCGGTGAAGACAAAACTCTTTTCGACACGGTTGTAAAAAGACTCACCGACCTGGGAGATATTGTAGGTGTTACAGGTGCTGTATTTGTAACCCATACCGGTGAAACCTCTGTGCATGCACAAAGCTTCACCATGCTTACCAAATCGCTGAAACCCTTACCAGTGGTGAAACGCGATGCAGAAGGCAATGTGTTCGACGCCGTAACAGATCCTGAGTTCCGTTACCGCCAGCGTTATGCCGACCTCATTATCAATGCAGATGTAAAAGATACTTTTGTAAAACGCACGAAGGTTATCAATACCATCCGCGATTTCCTGAACGAACAGGGAGCATTGGAGGTGGACACGCCGGTATTACAGGCCATTCCCGGCGGCGCCGCTGCACGTCCGTTTGTAACACACCACAATGCACTCGACGTTCCTTTTTACCTGCGCATCGCCAACGAACTTTACCTGAAACGTTTGATCGTGGGCGGATTCGACTGGGTATACGAGTTCAGCCGCAACTTCCGTAACGAGGGTATGGACAGAACCCATAACCCCGAATTCACTGTACTGGAATGGTACACCGCGTACAAAGACTACTACTGGATGATGGAAACCACCGAAAAACTGTTCGAGCGCCTGGCGCTGGCAGTTCATGGCACTACCGATGTGCAGGTGGGAGACAAAACCATAAGTTTCAAAGCGCCGTTCAAACGTATTTCCATATTGGACGCTATTAAAGAGAATACCGGTATCGACGTTAGCCAGATGAACGAAGAAGCACTTCGCGCCACCTGCCAGCAGCTGAATATAAGCGTAGCGCCAAGCATGGGTAAAGGCAAACTGATCGATGAACTGTTTGGCGCAACAAGCGAACACACCTATACGCAGCCGACGTTTATTATCGATTACCCGGTGGAAATGAGCCCCCTGACCAAAAAACACCGTGAAAAAGCAGGTTTGGTGGAGCGTTTTGAACTGATGATCAATGGAAAGGAAATCGCCAATGCCTATTCTGAACTGAACGATCCCATAGATCAGAGGGAACGCTTCGAAGACCAGGTGAAGTTAATGGAGCGTGGCGATGATGAAGCAATGTACATCGACTACGACTTTTTACGTGCGCTGGAATACGGCATGCCGCCTACTTCCGGAATTGGCATCGGCATAGACAGGCTGGTGATGCTGTTAACCAACCAGCCCTCCATCCAGGATGTATTATTGTTCCCGCAAATGCGCCCGGAAAGTTTTGAATAAACGTATATTTTTATAGATCGTAACTGCCCCCGGTTTTAATAAAACTGCCGGCGTTAGTTAAGGTTATTAAAAAACAAGCGACTGCGTATAGAGCGTTCTCTATTTCCAGTCGCTTGTTTTTTTACGCAAGCGCCCCCGCATCCGGGTCATAAAACAGCAAACAGCCTCCCATAAACAACAGTTCAACCAGGGTCTGATAAAGAAAACCAACTTTTTTGAACGCCACAAGCAACGTTTTTCAATCAAATGAATCAATACTTCGATAATTTATGATGTCTCTGTTTCGTTAATAGTTCATCCGGAACACCTTATTGATAGGACTTATTGAAAAAATGAATCGCGTATAATGCCAAAGATCTTGTTCACTGCCGACCAAATGGCAACTCCCAGCACCGGTTTGTATCATTTCTCCCTGGAGCTGATAAAAGAAATACAAAAGGCGGTTCAGGAAGATTATAGTTTACACTACCTCGTTCCCAGGCAACTAAGAAACAGCAACCTGTTTGGACCGGGCACCTATAGAACCAAGTCGGGGTACAATCGCATTAAATGGAAAGTGAAGAAGGAATTCGACATCATTCACTTTCTTCACCAGACGCCCGCCATTCTGAAACCGCATAAGGTCATCGGTAAAAAAATACTGACAGTTCACGATCTGAACTATTTATATGAATACCCTTCTTTTTCGGGTCACTATCGCCATTTCGATAACTGGGTAAAAAACACGATCAAACACTGCGACCAGATTGTAGCGATCTCCAACTTTACAGCAATGGATATTGCACGGCATATCGATTACCCTGCCAGCAAAATAAAGGTGATCTATAACGGTGTAAGCTTTCCCGATTTCCCCGAAAACATCCTGCAGGTACATCGTCCCGCCTACCAGCCCACGCGGCCGTTTCTCTTCACGGTAGGTACCGTTTATTTCAAAAAGAACTTTTATGTACTGCCGGCAATGCTTAAATATCTCGATATCGATCTCATTATTGCAGGTCGCATCGATGATCATAGCATCAACTACTATAGCCTGATAGGTAAGGAAATGGAGCGGTTCAATATATCGAAGGACCGGGTGAAGTTGTTGGGTGAAATCAGCGAACTCGACAAACACTGGTACTACCGCAACTGTGAAGGCTTTGTATTTCCTTCCTTTGCCGAAGGTTTTGGCCTGCCCGTTCTGGAAGCCATGAACCACAACAAACCTTTATTTCTGTCGAAAGACACTGCCTTACCCGAAATTGGCGGCGATATCGCCTACTACTTCCCCAGCATGGACCCGGAAGAAATGGCCAAAACTGTTTCGGAAGGTCTTTCAAACTATCCCGGCTCCGGCAAAGACAAACAGATTCCCGCATGGCTGGAATTGTTCTCCTGGAAAAAAGCCGCGAGGGAATACATTGATGTTTATAAAAAAATATTAAGCGAATGAAAAACGTTGCATTGATCGTACAACGCTATGGACAGGAAGTAAATGGCGGTTCCGAATATCATTGCAGGCTGCTGGCAGAACATCTGGCGCCCGATTATAACGTTACAGTACTTACCAACTGTGCCGTAGACCACGAAGACTGGGATAATTATTACCAGCCGGGCCGCGACGAACTAAACGGCGTAGAGATCATCCGCTTCAAAAATGAATCGAAAAGATTACCAAAAGCCTTCCGCCGCTACACCAAAAAACTCAGGAAAAAACGCTACAATACAAAAGGCTGGCGCAATAAACTATACCGCGCACTGGATACTATAGACGGCAAATCGCTGAGCCATATCAGGGAAGAATGGTTTAGAACACAAGGCCCTTTCTGCCCCGGTCTTATTTCGTTTCTCAAAGAGCATCATTCAAGATTTGATAAACTTATTTTCTTCACCTACCTGTATTACCCTACTGCCATGGGTATAGACATAGCGCCGGAGAAAAGCATTCTTATACCTACCGCTCATGACGAACCGGAAATTTACCTGCCGGTTTTTACCAACGTATTTACCAACCCGGGTTATATCTTATATAATTCACATAGTGAAAAGGCTTTTGTTGAACGCAAGTTCCATAACAGCCATATCCCCAACCAGGTTGTTGGCATAGGCATCGACCGCGCCAACCGTTTCATTGAAAAAGAAGCCATTCCGGGAGTTGATTTCAGCAAACCGTATTTCGTTTACGTAGGCCGGATGGAATCGGGGAAAAATGTAGGAGACCTCATTGAACGCTTTAAGATTTATAAAACCAGGTTCCCATCCGATGCACAACTGGTACTGGTAGGAAAAGGCTCCCTGAAAGTAGACGACCATCCCGATATAAAACCATTGGGATTTGTAGAAGAAGAAGTAAAGAACACGGTACTCGTTAACGCCCGCGCCCTGATCATCCCATCAAAATTCGAAAGCCTTTCCATGGTAACACTCGAAGCCATGGCGTCGGGAGTTCCCGTAGTGGCAAATGGTGAATGCGAGGTGCTTAAAGATCATATTAAAATGAGCCAGGCAGGCTTCTCCTATGAAAGCCAGGACGATTTCAACCTTGCTTTGGAAAGTTTAAGGAAGGCACCCGACGAAACCATGCAGCTCAACGGCAGGGAATACGTAGAAAAGAATTATTCATGGCCACAGGTATTGAAAAAAATAAGCGCAGCTATTGAAAGAAAAACAGTCGGCACAGGCATCATGCCGTAGGTTGTTATACGCTCTATTCGGCCGGTTATTATTTGTTTCAATCGCAGAAGTTGCCTAAATTAATCCTTCATCTTAATCCTGTTTCAACTATAGACCGTGAATAAAATCTTAGAATACCTCGGTATTATCAAACGAAGCGATGCCAGAAAACCTTTCCAGGTACAGTTAACCCTTCCCGGTAAACAAGACATTACAACAACCGAAGCTACCCAGCCAATAAGCGCTCAAAAAAGTAAAAAGGTTAGCATTTCATATGCCATAACAGTTCACAATGAAGGTGCTGTTTACCTGGAGCCGCTTTTTCAGCAATTACTCCGGCATGTGGGGCCTGAAGATGAGATAGTGGTCCTGGACGATTTTTCAGACGAGCCTTCTACCGTAGCTACGCTGGAAAAGTATAAAGGCAACTTTAAGTTTCAGCAAAAAGCCCTGAATGGCAATTTCGGAGAACACAAAAACTTTCTGAATGCACTGTGTACCAAAAAATATATTTTCCAGATCGATGCCGATGAGCTGCTGGAAGCACCCTTTTTCCTGAATATTAAACAGGTGATGCTTGCCAACCCACAGGTAGAGCTTTTTCATGTACCAAGGATCAATACCCTCGACGACATCACCGACGAAGATATCCGGCTGGGCAGATGGGGAGTCGACAAAAAAGGCTGGATCAACAGCCCCGACTACCAGGCGCGTATTTATAAAAACATACCTGAAATAAAATGGGAAGGAAGGCTGCACGAAACCATCACCGGGCAGGCTGCTTACGCCTTCCTGCCTTATGACGATGAAACCTATTCCATTATTCATAAAAAGACCAAAGAACGCTGGCGGAAACAGGATGAATTCTATAAAACATTGATATAACAGCCAACGAACAAAAATGCCTCAGCCAGTCGCGGCTGCGGCATTTTTAATATATTACTTTTCTGTTAAGCATTAACTTTGCCACGCTTTTCCAGAAGAAAGCACCTTAAGAAACATGGTAAAGGAAATCGCCGGCACCGTTGCCAGCAGAAGTCGATTGTTCTTACACACATCAGTGTTTGTTTTGTCATTATTCCTGGCGTCGAGGATCTTTTTTCATATCTACTATCATAACAGCTTTTCACATATCTCATTCCGGGAGTTGCTGCGCATTTATACCGGGGGTACTTACTTCGACCTCTCGGCCCTGGCAGTACAAAACGTATTATTCATCATCTGGATGTGCATACCCGTAAACCCATCGTGGCAAAAAACACATAACCGGATAGGCTTGCTATTCTTTGCTGTTTTCAACGGGCTGGGCCTGGCGCTGAATATCTTTGATATCGCTTTTTTCGATTTTTCACATAAAAGACTAACCGCCGAGATCTTTCACTTCGGCGGCGCCGAAGATAATTTCCTTGCCCTGGCACCCGCTTTCTTCAAAAGCTACTGGTACCTGATAGTCGTTTTTATCGGCTTCGTTCTTATCATACGCTATTTCTCACGCCGGTATATCATGAATTACCGCTCTGTTCCCCACCATCATAAGCTCGGCTGGATAACGGGCTCCATTCTTACACTGGTATTATGGATGGGCCTCATGCTCCTGAACTTCCGCGGCTGGCTGGCGCTTATTCCTATAGATGTAACCGACGCAGGGAAATACGCTACCGCCAGAAACATTCCGCTGGTGCTGAACACCCCGTTCACTTTTGCCAAATCGCTCGGACATCATAGTATGCCGCAGCATCATTATTTCAGCGACCAGGAAGCAGCCAAACACTTTTCGCCCTATCATAATGCAGTGGCAGGAAGCCATTTCAACAGGAAGAATGTGGTGGTAATAGCGCTGGAGAGTTTCTCCAAAGAGTTTACGGCATTATCGGGTAAACAGCAGTCATTTACCCCGTTCCTGGACTCCCTGAGCAAGGAAAGCCTTGTGTTTACACAGGCCTGGGCCAACGGCAAACAATCGATCCAGGGCATTCCCGCCATACTGGCATCTGTACCCTCTGTGATGGACGGCGCATTTATCAGCTCACAATATTCCGGTAACGACTACCGCGCACTGGCAAGCCTGCTCGATGCCGAACAGTATTACACCGCTTTCTTTCACGGCGCCAACAACGGCTCCTTTAACCTCGACGCTTTTGCCTCGCAGGCAGGGTATCACGATTATTTTGGCAGGAAAGAATATAACAACGAAGCGGATTACGATGGCAATTGGGGCATCTGGGATGAAGCATTCCTGCAGTTTGCAGGTAAAAAAATGAGCGGCTTCCCCCAACCGTTTCATACCGCCATCTTCACCCTAAGCTCACATCACCCGTTTTCCGTTCCACAGAAGTATAAGGCGCAGTTCCGGGGCAGCGACAACCCCATCACCAAAGCAGTACAGTATACCGATCATAGTTTGCGTGTGTTCTTCAACAGCATACGCAACCTTCCCTGGTTCCAGAATACCATCTTCGTATTAACAGCCGACCATACCGGCATGTCATCTGATCCGTTTTACAGTAACCTTGCAGGACAATACCAGATCCCGGTGATCATCTACGATCCATCGCAGCAGATTAAAAAGGAAGCAGATACCGCAACACTTGCACAGTGCGACGTGATGCCTACTTTACTGGGACTGATGGGTTACCAGAAACCTTATTTTGCACTCGGTAATAATGTAAAACAACGCGCTTCTTTCGCGGTGTATTACACCAATGAATCGTACAATATGGCGCAGGGCGATTACCTGTTATCTTTCAACGGTTACATCAGCTTAAGCCTGTACAACATAAGGCAGGACTCGCTGCTGCAGCATAACCTCTTACACGGGCCCCGCGATACGGCTGGCCCCGCCATGGAACAAACGCTGAAAGCCTATCTTCAGTATTATTCCGGCAGTATCCGCGCAAACAAAATGTTGTACGCCAATAGCCAGGCATGGCCGTTGAAGCGCGGCAGATAGAAATGTTGTTCCTGCTTAAATAAACAGGTCGGGAAACAGTTCTGCATCCGGGTCTACGGCATACTGTGTGAAGCTGGTAATACCTTCTGCCGCCAGCACCTCTTCATCTATCCAGGTCCGGCCGGTATACAGGAGATTTGTTTTCGAAAGAATGGCCGCTGCCGCATCGGCAACAATAGCAGGAGTACGGCTTTTTTGCATCAGTTCTTCACCTCCCAGCAGGTTTTTAACCGCTGCTGTAGCAATGGTTGTCCTGGGCCATAACGCATTGCTGGCAATACCATCATTCCTGAATTCATCGGCCCAGCCAAGCGCCATCATACTCATATTGTATTTGGTAAGCGTATAGGCCACATGCGGGGCCAGCCATTTGGGCTGCAGGTTCACCGGCGGTGAAAGTGTAAGAATATGAGGGTTGGAAGCTTTTTTCAAATGCGGGATGCAGGAGCGCGTCATAAGAAAGGTTCCGCGCACATTGATATCGAACATAAGATCGAAACGGCGGGGATCGGTTTTTTCTGTACCGGAAAGCTGTATCGCAGAAGCATTGTTGATGAGGATATCGATGCCCCCAAAACGTTCAGCCGCCTGCGCTACAGCAGCCATCACCTGCTCTTCGTTACGGATATCTACCTGAACAGCCAACGCCTGCCCGCCGGCTTTCTCTACTTCTGCTGCTGCACTGTAAATGGTTCCGCCAAGCCTCGGATCTTCTGTAACACTCTTGGCAGCAATAACAATATTGGCTCCCTCCGAAGCCAGTTTCAATGCTATCTCTTTTCCTATGCCCCGGCTGGCGCCTGTAATGAATACGGTTTTATCCCTGAACTGCATATGGCTGCTTTTTACCGTAATTTAACGGTAAAACCGCATTAACCCAACACATCACAACAACCTACACCAGGTTATCACCCAAAAACGCCGCGATCACCGCCTCTGTAGCAACACAGGCTTTATCGAGATCGTCATTGAGAATCACCTCATCGAAAGAATGTTTAAAAGAGATCTCGTAAGAAGCTTTATTAACCCGCGTCTGTAAAGTGTCTTCTGTTTCGGTGCCACGGCTCATCAGCCGCTTGCGCAACTCATCAACAGAAGGGGGTTCTATAAAAATGGAAAGTGTTTGATCGGGAAACTGCTGCTGCACATGAATAGCGCCCTTTACATCAATATCAAGCATAGGTGTTTTGCCAAGACTCCAGATCCGCTCCAGCTCCGATTTCAGCGTGCCATAGTACTTTCCTTCATACACCATTTCCCACTCAATGAAAGCCTCCTCCTGGATCTTATCCTGGAACTCCTCTACACTCATGAAATAATAGTCTACACCATTACGCTCCGCCCCTCTCGGCTGACGCGTCGCTGCCGAAATGGAAAAACTGAGACGGGGATATTTCTGCAACAAATAACGGGTGATGGATGTTTTACCTGCACCGGAAGGGGCTGTGATAATAATGATCTTGCCGTGGGCTACTGACATGCCGCTTTATTTCCGGCAAAGAAAACAAAAAAAAACCACCATACCATGTCTTAATTACCCCCGAGATTGGCGCATTTGCCCCTTTTTGCACACGCAGATAGCTAATACATTTGTAATAATTATAATCAAAAAAACCACTGTATGAAAATTGTAGGCAAAATATTGCTGGGCATCGTTATTGTCATTGTCCTGGTATTGCTCCTTGGCTTGTTTACAAAGAAAGAATACACTGTAGAAAGAAGTATCGTCATCAACCGCCCCAACCAGCAGGTGTTCGACTATATCAAATTCGTCAAAAATCATCTCAACTATAACAAATGGTGGCGCATGGACCCCAACGTAAAAACTACGTTCACCGGCACCGACGGCACCCCCGGATTTATAGCGGCATGGGATAGCGAAATGAAAGAAGCCGGTAAAGGCGAACAGCAGATCACCGCCGTGAAAGAAGGAGAATATACCGATTGTGAAATAAGATTTATCAAACCTTTCGAGGGAGTGGCCTATACCAGGATGAGCACCAGCGCCGTTACAGATGCACAAACACGTGTAACCTGGCGGTTTAACGGTAAAATGAAATACCCCATGAACATAATGTTGCTGTTCATGAACATGGACAAGATGCTGGGTAAAGACCTGGAAGCAAGCCTCACCAGCCTGAAGGCCCTCCTCGAAAAATAATACAAATTTTTATGGTGGAAGTTTTCAAAACCAACGTGAATAACAGGCACCAGGCCAACCTGCTGATAGCAGAAATACACCAACACTTCAATACCTACCGCGTTAATTTCGACCTGGAGGATTGCGACCATATCCTCCGGGTCGCCTGCGACAACGGCGGGCAAATTGAAGCAGCCCTTGTAATAAGCGTGCTCCGGCGCTATGGTTTCACCGCCGAAATCCTGCCCGGCTAAAATGAAAAGCAGCGCGGGAAAACAGGCGCCGCATTACACTACATCCCTGAAAACAGAATTTACATAACCCGTATCGAAAATATATAGTAACATTACAGGTATGAACTGATAACTAATTTCATCTGCCACCTGGCTACTGCCCGCTCAGCCGAAGCATCACAATACCGCTCCCCGGGCAAAACCATACATCCAGCCAGGTAAAACCACACGTCACCAGCACTGCCCGGCATCCGGATAACACGATCCGGCCATAACAACATATTTGCACAGACAAAAAACAGCAGTCAAAACATATGGCTGAAATTCAGAAACAAAATAGTTTCTCCCGTTTATACCACGTAGTAAAGCAATCCCTCAACGGAGAAACATTAGACTATACACAAGGCAGCATTTCAAAAGCAGTAGTATTACTTGCCATTCCCATGATCCTCGAACTAAGCCTCGAAAGCGTGTTTGCACTGGTCGACATGTTTTTCGTAGGCAAACTGGGAGAAAATGCCATTGCCACAGTTGGCCTCACAGAATCGGTGATCACCATCGTTTACTCCATAGCCATGGGCTTAAGTACCGCCGCAACAGCCATCGTAGCCAGGCGAACCGGCGAAAAAGCGCCCGACGCAGCAGCACATGCAGGCGCACAGGCCATAGTAATAGCCCTTTTCCTCACAGTTATCCTGAGTATAACAGGCGTCATATTCGCCGCAGATATCCTGCGGCTCATGGGAGCCGATGCCGCAGTAGTGGCCGATGGGGCCATATTCACCCGCATCATGTTTGGCGGCAGTGTATCCATCATCCTTCTATTCCTCATCAATGGTATCTTCCGGGGCGCAGGCGACGCCGCCATGGCCATGAAAAGCCTATGGATCGCCAGCATCCTCAACATCATCCTTTGCCCGCTGCTCATACATTTCTACGGATTGAAAGGCGCAGCCATCGCCACCCTGATAGGCCGCTCCTCAGGCGTATTGTACCAATGCTATCACCTCACAAAAGGAAGAAAAGGCCTGCTGCATTTCCGTAGCAGCCATTTCCGGATCGACTGGCCCGTGATCCGCTCCCTTGTGAATGTAGGATGGCCCGCCACCTTCCAGTTTATCATTGCCAGCGGCAGCTGGATAGTGCTGGCACGCCTGGTTGCCGAAACAGGAGGAACCGCAGCCTCGGCAGGTTACCAGGTAGCACTCAGGAATGTGGTGTTCTTTATATTGCCCGCATGGGGGTTAAGTAATGCAGCCGCCACACTGGTAGGCCAGAACCTGGGAGCAGGTAAAATAGAAAGGGCCGAAAAAAGTGTTTGGCTTACCGCCCGCTACAATGCCTTTTTTATGAGCTTTGTAATGATCCTCTTCCTGTTCTTCCCGGCGCCTATCATCCGCTTTTTCACCAATGACGCCGAAGTGGCATCTTACGGCGCACGCGCCCTGCAGATCTGCGGCTCAGCTTATATTTTCTACGGCATAGGCATGGTAATGACCCAGGCACTCAACGGAGCCGGCGACACAAGAACACCTACCGTCATCAATATCGTTGGCTTCTGGCTGTTCCAGATCCCGCTCGCCTACCTGTTGGCCAAAGGATTTAACATGAAAACAACCGGAGTATTCATCGCCATCCCCGTCGCCGAATCCATGATAGCCATCATCGCCTGGTATTATTTCCGGAAAGGGAAATGGAAGGAAGTAAAGGTATAGTTAACTTGCCGCCTTCAGCAAAAGTGAAAGCCATGAAAGCAATTGTCATTCCCCAACCTGGTGATCCTTCGGTATTAACGTTAACGGAACGTCCCGATCCTGTGCCGGCGGCTCATGAAGTATTGATAGCAGTAAAAGCTGCGGGCGTAAACCGTCCCGATATTATACAGCGGAAAGGCCATTACGCCGCACCTCCCGGCATCGTCGCCGATATCCCCGGACTGGAAGTAGCCGGAGAAATAATTGCCTGCGGCAGCGAAGTAAGCCGCTGGAAACCGGGAGACCGCGTATGTGCACTGCTTGGCGGAGGCGGTTACGCCTCAAAAGCCATCGCACAGGAAGGCCAATGCCTGCCCATCCCCGCCGGATGGACCGAAGCAGAAGCAGCTTCATTACCCGAAACAGTCCTCACCGTATGGCATAACGTTTTCCAGCGGGGACAACTGCAGGCCGGCGAACACCTGCTGGTACACGGCGGCAGCAGCGGCATAGGCATTACAGCGATTCAACTGGCAAAAGCCTTCGGCGCCAAAGTATCGGTAACAGCCGGATCCGAAGAAAAATGTGAAGCCTGCCGCCGTTTAGGCGCCGGTAAGGCCATCAATTACAAAGAACAGGACTTTGCACAAATTCTTGAACAGGAAGGGGTTAATGTAATCCTGGATATGATTGGCGCAAAGTATTTCCCCCAAAACATAAACCTGCTGCAACCCGATGGCCGCCTGGTATTCATAAACGCCATGAAAGGCAATGAAGCAAACTTCGCCATTACCGACCTCATGCGCAAACGCCTTACCATCACCGGGAGCACCCTGCGCAGCCGCGATAACGCATTCAAAGCTTCATTAACAAGGGAAGTGGAAGAAAAAGTATGGCCTGTTCTCGAATCAGGTCAGTTTAAACCCGTGATTTACCGCAGTTTACCATTATCCGACGCCGCAGAAGCACATTCCCTAATGGAAGCAAGTGTGCATATAGGCAAGATTGTACTGCTTACCTAATCATATAAAAAAACCACATATTTCCATTTGGGCCTTTTCAGGCCCTTTTTTTATGCTCAAAACCAAAAAAAATGCAAAAATGAAAGTTTTCCGGAATTGTTTTTTTCTTGGATATCATTAAAAAAAATCGCTAAAACCCTTGCTGCCACTGCATTTGGCTTTTAAAGCCCCCGGTTTGCGATAAAAAAACCAAAGAAAACTTGTCTTGCAAACCGCTATTTCGCGTCGTAAGTTTGTTTTGTAAATGACAACGGGGTAAGAGAAAAAGAAGAAAAAAGAGATCATTTACCAACGACATCGATTTTTAAGAATTTTCATATGGCAAGCAATCGTTAGAGGTCATCTGTTTCTACAGAAGACCCTTTTTTTTTATAGATAGTTCCTGCCAGCCATCCACCCCGATCACGGATCATAGGATCATATCAAAAAGTTGAGGGATTAAACTTTTAGGCATAAATCTTAGCAAGTCTAAAAAGGAAGAATCAAAACCAAAACTTGTGGAGTGAAGCTTAACTTTACGCTCCGTATTTCTTTTATTACCCTACTTTCAGACTGCTGTTAATAAAGCCCCCGGCGCTTTCCTTATCCTTTCCCCGAAATAGTACGCTTTATATACGGACACTAAACGAGCCTTGAACCTGCTCCCGGCCTGCCCCGTCCCCGGAACTCATTCTCCCCCCGGTAGCCCCACAATCCCGATTACAGCCAATTTTGGCTTAATTTCGCGCCCTATGAGTTATTATATCCGCATACTGGGCACTCAGGATCCCGACATTCATTTAGATCAGATACTGGAAGCGCTCGAAGAAGAAGGCCTGGTAGCCCGCTTTGGTGTGCTTGAAGATGAAAGACCCGAAAGCTGGACCAGCTTTGAACTGATGAATGAAGAGGAAGAAGTGCTGGCGCTGGTAGAACGCAATCCCGTTGTTGATGGAAACCTCGGCCAGGAAGAATTGGCTGAATTCAAGGAATCTATATTGGAATTCAAGCCCTTAAGTGCAGCAAAATGGCTTCATTCCTTTTTCGACAAGGTAAAAGTGATCTACGCATTCGAACTGCTCGACGCAGGAGTGGAGGCAGAAAACTATCCCATTGTCATAGCTACCCAATCTGCTATCTGGCAAAAAGTGAAAGGCATTTTGCAGGCCGATGACGAAGGATTTTCAAATGAAGAAGGTTATCATATCCTCTGGCAGTTCAGCGACGATGTAGAAGGCCCATGGCAGTGCGCAGTTCTGGAAAAGGATGGTTCATGGAAAAACTTTACAATGCAACTCGGAGACGCCGCCAGCCAGGAAGCTTTTAAGCGCGGCGAAGTGCCGGCAAACACTGGCAAAAGCCTTGAATAAGGGATCCGCAATTACCCGGTTTTTGGTATCTTCAATGTTGTTGGTAAGTGTTGGAACAATGTTTACAGGCTTCAGAAATAACGCCCGGTTTCTGAAGCTGAACATAATTTGTTTCCGGCATTCCTGATTGTTGCATAAACCATACCCTAATGTGGAGTAAAGTAAAAAAGTGGCTGGATACGGGCACATCGGAGGAGTTTGGCTTTATTATTAATACACGTATCCGGACAATAAACCTGGCTGCCATGGTGGGGGGCTCCGCCTCACTGCTTTTCACTATCCTCAATTTCTCGACAGGTCATTACCTGCTGGGCGCTCATACCCTCGTTAATCTCATCCTCCTGGGAACGCTTATCTATTTCAATGCACGCCATAACTTCCTGAAAGGACCCGCTACCATGATGGTACTGCTCTCCCTGGCATTTACCTCAAACGGCATCCTCTTCCATAACGGAATGGAGTTTTACGTGCTGCTGGTAGTATGCCTCGGGTTGTTGCTGTTCGATAACATGCGGGTTATTTTGCTCATCCTGTTCATCAACAGCATATTATTCCTCGTGGCACATAAAGTGGTTTCCCGTTATGCCATACAGCCATCGATCGCCAACAGATCGTTCATAAATATGGCCGTATGGCTCGTAATACTGTTGTTGTGTTTATACACCTTCAAGAAACGCAGCCTCATGTACCTGCAACGCCTCGAACTGGCAAATAAGCAGTTGCAGGAATCCAACCGCTCAAAAGAAAAACTGTTCTCGATAGTAGCGCATGATATGCGATCTCCGCTCAACTCATTAACCGCTACACTCGATCTCCTGAATAACCAGTTCATCGACGAAAAAACCTTCCGCGAACTAAGCAGCTTGCTTTCAAACCAAACAAAACATCTTAACGAAAACATGGATGTGCTGTTGAGATGGGCAACCAGCCAGTTAAGAGGAATTGAAGTGAATGCCCATGCTTTTGACCTCTGCATTTATATCCGCGATATACTGCAGTTGCTGGCTCCGTTAATGGAATTCAAACACGTTCGCTGCGAAGCAGGATGCAATGGACCTGTGATGGTATTTGCCGATACCGATCACGTACAGCTTATACTGCGCAACCTTATTACCAATGCCATCAAATTCAGCCATACAGGTGGCGTCATTACAGTATCGGCATCGTGTGAAGAAAAAGGCAAAGTATGGGTGCATGTACAGGATAATGGCATAGGCATGAGCCAGGATGCAGTGAACAACCTGTTCAACCCCGCCGTAATTCAATCACTCCCCGGTACAGGCAATGAAAAAGGTATTGGCCTGGGATTGCAGTTAAGCAATGAATTTGTACAAAAGAATGGTGGCAGTATTACCGTTAAAAGTACGCCTTCAAAAGGCAGTATTTTCAGTTTCAGCCTGCCCGCCGCACCTGGGAACTATTCTTCATAGAACTCTATCAGCGAGCCAAAATATACCTCATCCCATCCTGCGACCATATCTTCATATTCCTCGTCGGGAATATTGGTATGTCTTAACTCAACCGAAGTTCCATGTTTATGCGGATGCAGTTTAATGGTTACTATCGAAGCTTCTTCCTGGTCACCGAAATACCATTGCTGCACAACCTTTTTCCCTTCTTCAAACTCAAGATTCTTACCCGCAATACTTTCATCCCAGAGAGAAAACTCAGAGCCTGGTTCTGTAGACATAACGGCAGGTTCACCCGTCCATAACCTGATGGTAGCCGGGTTGGTGAGCGCCAGGTACACTTCTTCCGGAGACGCCGGAAGGATATAATATTTTTTAAAGTCTTTCATACCAGGATGCATTAATATTTCGTGGCAAAGTTAACCGAAGGGAACATCCATTTACCGTTTCCCCCGCTTTTTGTTTCCCCTACAGCTTAACCTGTACGCCTCCAACAAAACCCCAGGCAAGTTGTTCAATACTGTTTTCCTTTACTTTCTCCCATATAGGATTTGAAATGAGATCGGCAGCATGCTTCATATCGGTATGAATATAGGCAAACGAAGGACCAGCCCATACACGCCAGCGTGGACCAAAAGACCAGGACGGCAGTACCCGCAGCATCGACTTGTAATATTCACCACCCTTCATATCAAAAAGCCCTAAACCCGCAACCTCCGCCTGAACACCAAAGTCTCCCCGCTGCAACAGGTTGGCGCCAACCCCTGCCTCTGCAGCATATAGCCCGTCTGTCTTCCTGGCATTATATCCCAGCCCAACAATACCATATAACACCCTGCCGCCAGACCGGAAACTCGCAAGCATAGTAGCAGATTCATCTATACTTACACTTATATAACGGCTGCCATTCCTGATAATATTAATGATCCCGATAGGATAATCACTGCTATCGGCAATGTTAAGCAACCCCGATACCTGTATGCCGTTCACCTTGGCAGCCTTGTTAACAAGACCCGCCACCTGTATGCCTTCCAGGTTCTTCGCACGGTTAAAGATACCCGCCACCTGGCTACCCGTATTACCCGCAACATTAACGATACCCGCAAGCTGCATTCCCGTTACCACTTCAGCAGTATTAGAAACACCCGCAAGCTGTAACCCTCTCACCTTATGGCCAAGATTAACAATACCTGCTGCCTGCATGCCCTCTGCATTATTCGCCACATTTACAACACCCGCCAGCTGTATCTCCGCATTCCCCGATGCCTTATTCGCAATACCCGCAGCAGCAAAACCATAACTGTTCTTCATCGTATTGGCAATACCCGCCGCCTGAACTCCTCTGGCATTATTACCGATACGGTTAATAAGACCCGATAACTGTACGCCATTGGCGCTGTCTTTAATAAGCAACCCTATACCGGCCATGGCAAACCCGTTTTCAATACGCGACACGCCTACCAACGCGTGTGCCGAAAAATTATTGGTGTAATTAGCGGCATCTTTACCATTACTGCTGATAGGATAAGATAAGCCAATATGTGCCGGTTGCTGTTTAGCTGATTGCTCCTGAGCCGTTGCGCGCAGGCTGCCCGCCACTACCAACATCAAACAAAATGTCCTGCATGTCATAATATTCCTGTTTTGGATAAGACAACCTGCAATCCATCTTCCCCCAGCCACTATAAAAGAATATTATTAAAACAACTGCAACGCCAGATGCCATCCCATCCAAAGCCTGTTCTTACCGGAATTGGCAATAGTAACAGGAGTTTTTACAGCAGCATATCCCGGAAGAGGGCGCTCAGTATTGCCCGCCCAAAAACAAGGACCCGTATAAAGCGCCACCGATTTATTCACCTGCCATTGTATAGCAGGCCGGTACGAGATCAATTCCGGGATACTATCCCACGTGCCTATATAAAGCTGCTGAAACACCAGCTCATTTATAAGAGAAAGCTTCTTCGTCAATCGGGTTTCATTACCAAAACCATAACCAAAACCATACGTTTTCCTGTTGCCGCCAATATTGGCCCCGGCGGTAATAATGCTGTATAACTTACGGTTACCCGATTTATAAGAAAGGTTGAAATCCAATACATCGGTAGTAGATACCGTTAACTTATGATATCCCTTCTTCACAATATTGATGAAACCTATACTATACCCCGATACAGAATCACAAATATTGATGAACCCTATTTGCGAACCCCGCACATGACGGGCATAGTTCACAAAGAAACTAACCTGGATACCATTCATGGTAGAATGCACAACATTCGCAACACCGGCAAGCTGGAGACCCGATGCACTGTCGCCGGCATAGTTCGAAACACCTGCCGCCTGGAAACCTTTGAAAGAACCAGCCACCATGTTGGCCACACCACTGATCTGAAACCCTTCGGTATTCTCGCGGTTGTTATTGGCAACACCCGCTATTTGTATACCACTCATATTGCCACCCACATGGTTATAAACACCACCAGCCTGCAAGCCCTTCAACGCACTTACCACAGTATTATTAACACCGGAAAACTGCCAGCCCTTTACCGAATCCTGCACATGATTGTAAACACCAGCCATCTGTAAACCTTCAGCATTCGCGCCAACAACATTAAACAACCCCGCCATCTGCACATACTTGGCACTCTTTTCATTGATATTGAAAAGTCCTGCCACTTCAAAGCCATCTATTCCCGCGGTATAACCACCAATCACATTCATCGACGCCTTATTCACCACCTGCGAACTCAATTTACCATGCGTGCCAAACCCCGGAATAAGAGACACCTGGTATGGCTCCGACGCAAAGAAATTACGAAGGTTAAGACTTTGTATACTTTGAGAAGAAGAGATAAAGAGTTTGGATAGCCAGTTACGCTGGGCCTTGGGAGAAAGGATAATAGGACTTAATTCACCGCTAACCGGCTGCAGGTTTACATCCAGTAGTTCATCCTGCCCCGGGCGTACCATCACGAAGGTATCGGCATATGCAATACGGCTGATGCTAATGGCAAAAGACGGCGGGTACTTGTATCTGTCTTTCAACCGCAAACGAAAAAAACCATCCTCATTTGTGATGGTTCCCGACAAGTGCTGTCGTTCATAAACACTGGCATTACTGATCTTTTCACCGCTAACCGCATCCCGCACATAACCCGATACAAACCAGGTGCTGCTGAGCGGCGGAGAAGCCTCCTGGAGTATGATATATTTCCCCGATACCTGGTAGTGAACACTTCCTTCAAACAGCAGATCAAGCACCTGCTTTACCGTACGCTGCCGTACCGATAAGGAAACCAGGCTGTCACCACGTATGACATTGCTGTTATAGGAAAAGAAAAAATCACCCTGCTTACCTATCTGCTCAAGCACCAGCGCCAGCCGTGCTCCCTTTACATTTACCGAAACCTGTTTATACAGCAGGTCCTGGGCAGGAGCGGCAACAAAGCAGGCGCAGGCAAGCAGAACACAAACAATAACTTTAAATATTTTAATAGAACTCATTCCAATATAATACGGTTTTTCTCCTTCCGGGAACTGATATCCAGTGTCAGGCAAACAATGTGAATAATACTGTCGAGCGACGCTTCCTGGAACGTTGTTGTCAATGGCAGATCGGCGATCCGGTTATTACCTATAACAATATCGGCAGCATACACCTCATTGAGTTTGAAAACAAGTTCCCGCAATGGCGTCGACGCGCAAACAAAGGTATGTGTCCGGTAATGGTTATAGAGCACACTGTTGTTCGACTGTTTATACAGCTGCATTTCTTTGCCGCTCACCGTAAGCTTTTCGTGCCGATGCAGTCTTACTGTCCTTTCACCAACAGCAACTTCTACCATACCTGATTCCACGATGATCTCGGTAACAGTATCTGTATTATTAACATTAAAGGAAGTGCCCAGTACAGTGATGGCAATATTGTCGCCTGTTTTAATAGTAAAAGGCTTGTTCTTGTCGGAAGCCACGTCAAAGAAAGCTTCTCCTTTAAGATCGATATTGCGATGACTGTCATTGAAAGATTTTTTATAAACAATCGCAGCATTCTTATTGAGTGTTATCACTGAGCCATCGGGCAGTGTATCTGTTAAAACACTGTTTCCCGAAGCAATAGTAACAGTTCCCCGGTTATTCACAAGCGTTACCGTAAGCCAGGCGCCGGCAAGTAATACCAGGAAAGCCGCAGCCGCCTGCCACCATTGAAAAGTAAACCTGCTATGTTTGACAACCTTGCCGCCGCCTTCTTCGTCATTCGTGTTCCCGGCCTGTGGCAGAGAAGAAAACCCATCGTTCTTTACTCTTTGCCGGAAGCGCATCCAGGCTTCCTCTTCCGAAACAGTTGTTTTGGCTGCTATAACGCGGCTCTTTTCCCAAACCGCGCTCAATTGCTGGTAGTAGCTTTCATTGGCCTCGCCTAGAGAGCGCCATTGAGCTACTTCCTGTTGTTCATTGGGGGTGGCCTCGCCAAGAAGGTACTTTACCAGCAGGTCATCCCATTTTTCATTTAAGTCTGGTTTCACATGCCTGTTTTTAATGGTAAAGAAATAAGATGATCAATAATATAAGGAAATCGGCCAGTTTCAGGCGAAGCAATTTAAGCGCTTTGCCCATCTGGTTTTCAACTGTCTTTACTGAAAGATTCAGTTGCCCCGCTATTTCACGGTATTTCAGTTCTTCAAAGCGGCTTAACTGGAAGATAGTCCTGCATTGCTCCGGCAATTCATTGAGCGCTTCTTTGATCTTCAATTCCAGTTCTTTTCCAGCCAGCGATGCTGCCGCATTTCTTTCCTGCTGTTGGCCTTGCTGCATAATGTACGTTTGATGTGTTGATTTTACCTTCTGATGTTTCAGGTAATTGAGACTTTCGTTATGTACCGATCTGTAGAGATAGGCTTTTATCGAAGTGTGCACCACTACCTGCTCTTTTCTTTCCCACAGTTTATAAAACACCTGTTGTACTATTTCTTCAGCTACTGCTTCGCTGTCCAATAACGTGCAGGCATAAGCATGCAAACCTTTGAAGTAGGCTTTAAAAACCTGTTCAAATACCTGCGCATCGCCGGCGGCCAGCAATTCCATTAAACCTGCATAGCTTACATCCATATTACAAATATATTTTCTATAATGCCAGTATTCCTAAAATATGATCAGCGGTGAAACTGTATTTTATAGCTGATATTGGGTAAGAACCCGATCTGATGCCTTGTCTTCTCCGTATTGGTCCTCGTATCGAAATAATTAGCCAGGAAGTTTTCCCTGTTGGTCATATTCTGAACTTCGATAGAAAAAGTATGTGTACTGTTTTTCCTTTCCTTTCTTATATAGGCGCTCCAGTCAATCCTGAAATAAGCAGGCCCGTGTTTACTATAATATAACCCCGGTACATACTGCTCCTTACCCGTTTCACGCGAAGCAGCCAGGTCTATCGGAGAAATACGCAAACCACCCGTCATCAGCACCTTAACATTAACGCCTATGGTTTTATTGGAGTTACGTGCCGACTGCCATTCTTTTCCCCCGATAAGATTAGCAAGGAAATCACGGTTAAAGCGTGTATTATAGGTAGCGCCCACAGCATCGGTATACTCCGACTTAAACACCGAGAAATTGGTCATGAAGAAATAATGATTGCTGAAAGGACGTTCAAGACTAAGATCTATTCCATAGTTCCTTCCCTTACCCTTACTGATAAGCCTGTTTTTGTCCATCAGGTCGTAAACGCTTATCATATTAAGCGACGCAAACCCCGACTTGCTGTTCTCTTCCACCGGAACATTATACAAATGCTGGTAATAAAGTTCTGCCTTCGCAGTAAGGTTCAATGAAGAGAAGAAATGTTCATACCCCGCAACAATATGAACGGCTTTGGAAAGATCAAGATGTTTGTTCAACGGCGCTGTAGGTGCATTCGCCGCAGCATTCCTGAACATATAAGTAGAAATATGCTCCGGCTTACTATGCAGGCCGGCAGCCAGCGTCCAAACGCCACCTGCCGCATTATACGATAACGATGCACGTGGCTCTATACTATGCTTCTCCGTCAACGCCAGGTAAGAAGCATGCACACCCGTGTTCAGAAGAAGCCTGTTCGAGAACCTGTGCTTCCACAGGAAAAAACCCTGATAAAAACTGGTAGCGCCATCATCTGCCAGCACCTGCTTCCATTGGTCTTCGGCATCATCGTAATAACGGTTATAGAAATCATATTGCCAGCGTTGTATCACAAACCCTGTTCTGATGGTATTCCTCAGATTAAGTTTGTTATTATAAAAGCTCGAAATACGCAAAGCCTTGTCGGTAAACTTCTGTTGGGTAACAGGAACAGGCTGGTAATGACTCGAAGGATTAAGTGTATCGGCATCGATAGAAGAACCGCGATACGAAGTAGACAACACCGTCTTAATATAGGCATCCGTTCCTACAAACACCTGGTGTGAAAGCCCCAGTACACCAAGTTTCCCAACAACAGTAGCACGATCATTCCTGTTATCCTCACTATCCCATTTAGTACTGTCCTTTTCAGGATCTCCCTCGAACCTGTTATAGCCCCCTAATCCAAATAAAGACCATTCACCTGTCTTCGCCGACTTCCAGTTCAGTTTAAATGAAAGATCCTGGTACTCCGGCGTTTCTTTCGATCCTATAAAGGTTTTCAGCAAAGCCAGCGTCGAATACCTGTAGTTCACCAGGAAAGAACCGGTTTTATTTTTATTAAGCGGCCCCTCGGTCGACAACTCCGCACCAAGCGTACCCAGCATTACCGAATGCTCTGCCCTGCTGGTATTGCCATTCCGGAAGTTGAGATCAAAGGCAGCAGCCGTAGCATTTCCAATATCAGCGGCAAACGCGCCGGTATAAAAATCAGACCGCCCTATCACATTACTGCTTAACATGCTGACAGGACCTCCCGAAGCACCAAGATCAGAGAAGTGATTGGGGGTAGGTATCTCTATTCCCTCCAGCTTCCAGAGAACACCCTGTGGCGAATTACCTCTTACCACTATATCATTGTGGCCATCACCGGCCGCAGCCACACCAGGATAGTTCATGACCATACGCGCCGGATCATTGAACGCCGCAGGAAAACGTTTGGTATCCTCGATAGAAAAGGAGCGCGCACTAACAGTGGCAAACTCATTGATCGGCTTGCGGCTGTTACGCCCGGAACGCACCGTAATAGCCTGCAATTGCTTGAAACCCTCCTGTAATGTCACCTTCTGCTCCAGCTCCTTACCCGACGAAACCACTACATCGGGCAAAGTCAGTATCTCATATCCAAGCAATGTATACTGGATGGTATACCTGCCTACAGGTACCTGCGGCAAACGAAAAAAACCAAGACTATCAGTTACCGCCTTAAAGTCGCCGGGCGTTAATAACACAGATACGGCGCTCAGCGGCCGCTGCGATTCCGCATCAGATACATAACCCTTTACCGATTGTGTAAATGGTTGTGGCTGTTGACTATAGCCTCTGATTAGCCATAGCAATATCATTATCAGGAATAGAAAAAGTAAACGCATAGTTGACTGATTTGAAATAAGACAACTATGCAAAAGGAAACCCCTATCTCTTTCACAATTCCATCATCCACCATCTAAGCCGCTACTTCCAAATCACTTTCTGATCAAGAGGATACTGGCGGGAACCAGGCTTATACCCATCATTGGAATAACCAATGTAAAGCAGCCCCATCACCAGGTCTTCTTCACCAAGCTCAAAGTATGCCTTCATAGCCGGCTTTAATACCATACCACCGGTGCTCCAGAGCACAGAAAGCCCCGCAGCAGCAGCGCCCAGCAGCATGTTCTGCGTAGCGCACGAAACAGCAGCAATTTCTTCCAGCACAGGAATGTTGGGATTCGACCCTCTTTTCATATGAACAGCAATGATATGCGACAGCTTATCGCCCATATGGGTAAGATTGTCGAATGTTGCCTGTGCAAACTTCTCGGGAGGTGTATTGTCCTTGTAAAGCTGCGCATGATCTGCACAAAATTGTTGTACGGCATCGTTGCTGTAAACCACAAAACGCCAGGGCTCCGTACGCGCATGCGTAGGCGCCCAGTCGGCCAGCTCCAGCAATGCTTTAATAACGGCGTCATCCGCCTTTTGGCCGTTCATGATCGCCGGCTTCACGCTACGGCGATTAGCTACCAGTTCTTTCAGTTCTTGTAATGTCATTCACGAAATTAACGAATCCCCACTATCGGAATCGGCTGAACCATACAGCAATATTTACGTTCTACGGAATTAATACACACTTAACACGGCCAACCTAAAACTTCACCATCAAACCCGCACCAACAACCGACTTTATCTGGGTTCCGGCAGAGTTCTTATCCTTTCCAAAAAGTTTTACATCATCATCATAAATGATATCCAGGCTCCAGGTGGCCGAAATAACCCTCGAAAGCTTCACCGCAAACATATTGGTCATGAAAATATCAACGTTCTGCGGATGGCTTTTATAGTTCGAGAATAGATCCAGCCGCCCTTTATATGTAACGGTTTTATTGATATTGGCGGTATAGTTGATGGTAGCATAGGCGCCTAACTCATTGGTGCTATGCCGGCCGGTATCAACCCCATACAGCCCTTTTGCTGAAAGACTGTCATTGTTTACAATCACCCAGCGCGAAGTCATAGGCGACACAAATATCGACAGGTTTTTAACAGGCTTGTAATCCAGACCCGCACTTACCAGTACATAAGCCGGTGCCAGGAAATTAGAAGTAAAGGTTTTTTCATCGCCTGAATAAGTATAACCCTTCAGCATCTGCGATCTGAAATTGAACAACCCCGAAAGGTTCAGCTTGGGATTGAGTTCATAACCATATTTCGATAAAAGATCTATGCGGTCGTCATTCTTTCTTGCTCCCAGGCTGGTAGTGTTCACATAACCAAAGTTGGCATCGAAAGTATTGTCCCAGCTATGTTTGCCATGTTTGTAAAAAGCATACAGGTTCAGGTACGAGGTGATGGCCATAGAAAAGTCATCCCCGCCCGCTGCCCAGTTGCTTAAGGCCGCCTGTGAAAGATTGAAAGAAAACATGCCTCCCGTCTTCCATATCTTTTTCGCAGTATCGGCAGCATCTTTTTTGATGCTCCTGCCGCTTTCCGTTTGTAAGTTCCTGATAGTTTTATCCTGTGCATTTACCAACAGGATGCTCATGAGAAGGGTACTCATTAAAAACAATTGCTTCATTCGGTTGCTATTTAACCGGCAAGATACTAAACACGAGGAAAAACAAGAAGGCTGTGCTGACTGGCAGTATGCAGATCGCGCCATACCCTGTTAATGGTACTGTCTTTATCAGCTGCCTTTAATCCGCAATAAGGATACAGATCATCCGTTTGCTCACGGCATGTAGCTGCCAATGCCCTTGCAACACTGCTTAACTCCTCCAGCAGTTGCGTTTCTATCTTGTTTTGTTGCTGCAGCTGCCACCACGAATTGTCGATGGCTGCATAAAATGCTTCGCGTACGATCTCTATATTTTCAAGGGCCCTGTCAACCGCCATCTGTAGTAACTGCTGTTCCTGCCCTTTCTTCAACGGCAGAAAAGCACTGGCCTCATCAATAAAATGAAAAGCCATGCCCGATATATTGGCCGCCAGTGTTATCTCCGCCAGCTGCAAGAACGGATAACGGTATAACGAAGCATCGATATGAACAGAGGATGCTTCTATCGCAAAAGCCCTGTCCGGTGATACTTCCAGGCCATTAACCTCAAAAGCATGACTGGCGGTAGCAACAAGGCCAAAACTATTCCACGTTGGAATGATTGTTACTTCATTACGGAAGAATGCAAAAGGTTTGATGACAACACTACCATCTGCATGTAAACAAGGCACGTCATTTTCCACGATAATACAGTTGGCTGTAAACACAGTATTATGAGGAGCGCCGCTTGCATGCCACCATTTGCCCGAGACTTTATAACCACCCGGAATTACAGCAGCCGTACCCGTTGCCGCACCACTGCCCGCTAAACAGGCACGCCTTGAATCAAATACCTGCCTGGCCAGCGTTTCCGGCATAAATCCGCCAAACCAGCCGGCCCCCGCACATAACGTAACAACCCATCCCATACTTCCATCAGCCCAGGCAATAGCCTCTTCCAGCCTTACCACTTCAGGCAACGGCCGCATGCCCCCTCCATAAACCCCGGGAACCATCATACTGAACCATTGCTGTTCATAAGCCAACGTTAACTGCGAAGATTGAAGCATACCTTCCTGCTCCGCAAAAGCAGCGGCATTACGGATAATAGCAATCGATTCTGGTGCTAACAGGGTAGACGGGCGTATCTGTATCATATGGCAAAGGTAAATACTATGTTCTTTTAGTAGCACATAACAAAAGCAACAGCATTTGTGTTTATACAACAGCTCAATAACGTTGAATTATTTATTATGTAATTTCAGGCCATGAACATCAGAACGCTTATAACACTATTCGCCCTTTGTACGGCAACACTTGCCAAAGCACAGCAGGTACCTTCAGGCTTCTGGCTCGGAAATACAACAGGCCCGCTGCCACATCTTACCTACGGCCTTGGTGAAGACCGCCTCGGAGGCGCTAAAATGACCTACCTCGATTCTAACGTGGTAATGTGCGTGGTGGATAGTACCCGTGATGTCTATAAGATCCAGCTGTCTAAAAACCACTTCGCCTACGCCCCAAAAACAACGATAAGAAGAAACGACTCTTTGCGCCCGCAACCTTATTATCTCTCCGAAAACTGGAGGGTGTTTGGCGACTCCCTATACGACTATGTCACGATTAACCTTACCGAAAAGCTTCCCTACCGTAGCATCCAGCAGCTAAGTCCATCACGCCTGGCAGTTGATATCTTCGGCGCTACAAGCAACAGCAACTGGATCACACAGCTAAAAACAACGAAAGAAATAAAGAATGTTTATTACGAACAGATAGAAGACGATGTGCTCCGCGTGTATATAGAGCTCAAACATAAACAACACTGGGGCCATCATATCGCTTACGACACTATCGCAAAACGCCTCGAGATCCGCATTAAAAGACAACCGCCACTAAACCTGGCCCGTCTTAAAATAGCCATCGACCCCGGGCACGGCGGCACAAATCGCGGCGCCGAAGGAGGCCGCTCAAACATCCTGGAAAAAACCCTGACACTGCAATATGCAAAAGTGCTGAAAGAAACATTGGAGGAAGCCGGCGTTAAACATGTGTTCATGACACGCACCAAAGACACCACTTTGTCTATGGCGGAACGCGCTGCAATGCTCTTTAAAGATGATCCCGATGTCCTCATCAGCATCCACTTTAACTCGGCAGCCAGCGACACCGTAAGCGGCACCAGCACCTACTACCGCTATATAGGCTTCCGCCCGCTCAGCACCGCCATCCTCGACGAACTTCTCGAACTGAACCTGAAAAACTACGGTAACGTGGGTTCTTTCAACTTCGGACTTAACGGCCCCACCGAATACCCCAACGCCCTGGTTGAAGTAGGTTTCCTGAGTAACCGCGAAGAAGAAAAACGTATCCTCGATCCCAACTTCCGCAAAAGAGTAGCCGCACGCATCACAAAAGGTATAAGAAGCTGGCTCCTTTCTTTACAACAATAATAGATCAGGGCTGACCAAAACAAATGGTCAGCCCTGTATCCATAGAAACCGGAAGTCTCTTTTATTATTTTTTCTCAGCACAGTTAACCATCCAGCTGATACCATACCTATCAACGAAGCTGCCGAAATAATCACCCCAGAACATATCCTGCAACTCCATCGTTACCTTGCCTCCTTCTGAAAGCGCATTAAAGATACGTTCCGTTTCTACCCGTGTATCAGGACTAAGATTGATAGACATATTGTTTCCCGGCGTAGCAGTCATACCCCATGAGCCTACGCAGTCTGTACCCATGAGTACATGACCAGCCAGTATAGGTAATGCCACATGCATAACGAGATTCTTGTCCTTCTCTGCCAATGGAGGCATTCCTTCCATGACAGGTGCATCACCCATACGCATGATGCCGCCCATAAATTCTCCGCCAAAAATGGATTGGTAAAAGAGAAATGCTTCTTCTGTTTTTTCCTGGAAATTCAGGTAGGTGCTTACTGAGGCCATAATATTGTGTTTGTGTGTTTTGAATAATCCAAAATTAGCCCCGCACAAACACATCCCGATAGGGCGAAAAAGACAAAAAAAGGGGTAATTACGACAGCTTTTATACCCAACCCTCCCGGAGTGCAAAAGCCACCAGTTCAACAGAATTATTGAGCCCGGCTTTTCTCAGTATATTTTTACGATGGCGGTCAACAGTTTGATAACTGATATACAATATTGCCGCAATTTCGCGGCTCGTCTTACCCTGAGCCAGCAGTTGTACGATCTCTTTCTCACGGCGTGTAAACATCTCCTTTGCACGCAAGCTCAAAGATTGTCCCATTCTGTAATTATGAAAACTGGGTTCTCCTTCCAGCCCAATAAAAGAGAGCGAAGAACCATTCTCGCGCTTTAAATGGCTAATATCAGTATGCACCCCCATCACTCTTATAACTGCTCCATCTGTATCGGTTTGAATAGTCGTTACCTGCTGCAGCAATCTTATATAAGTTCCATCTGTACGCTGCATCCGGTAATCATAACTTACTTTGTATTTCAATACCTGCTCAGGACGTAGCCGGTTGAAAAACTCCGCTACTGCCGCTTCGAATTCTATAAAGTAAGTCCGGTCTTCAGGATGAATATGATCAAAAACATACGATACCGAAAATGCTTCGGGTGATGATAAGCCAAGCATTTCCATCACCGGCTCGCTTACAAACTCCATCTCCGAAGTGGGAATATTGAGAATGTAATAGTAATGCTGCCCTACATGAAAAATGTTGATTAGCTTTTTGTGAATTTCCAGTTCAAAAGAAACAGACTCGTCTCCTTTGCTGCTTCTTGAGATTTTTTGCCAGGCTCTCTTGATATCATTATAAAGGATCAGTTCGTTTTCTTTTGCGGGCATGGGTTGGATTTGATTTCAATTTACAGAAAAATACCCATTTGGGGGTATTGACTGCCATATCCCTTTGAAGGTACCTTTGAGCACTATACATTTTCATTATTGCAACTCCTGAATCCATGGAAACTTCCGGTTACATGGGGCGTTACCGTTATACACGTAAATACCCCGCTTTACGCTGCTCTTTGTTCTTACTGTTCTTGGTTGTCTCCGCATTAGCGCAGCTTGGTAGCCTCTTTGCACAAGGAAATCTTCCCGATAAATGGGCAGCAGCCGGCAATGTAGTATTAGCTGCTAACCCTAGACTCCTGGTTAAACCCAGCTATATCAAAAATGGTGGAAGTGGCGATGTCGCTTTTAAAATGGAAAACATCTCTGCCGATGGCAGTGAAATCAACTTCACCTTTACCCTCAGCAATGGCAATAGCTGGAACTTCAATCTTACACCACGTAACGGAAAATCAGAAGTGTTCTATGGCACCGGCATCAAAAGCGCATCAGCCCTCGTTTCTGAAGTAAACGCCGAACTTTCCAGGTCCCACTTCTCTAATATAACTGTCGATGGGCACCCGGTATCTGATTATACCGAAGCAAACAATTACATGGCAAACTTCACCTTGCCGGCAACTAACACGGCTTTAAACCCCGATGCCTTACAAGTAAATTGTGAAGCATGGCAGCAAAGAATAAATGAGTTGGAAGAATTTAAGTCTTTGCCCAACTGGTACAAAATACGAATAGGCCTTACAACCAGGCTGGAGCAATGTAAATCTAACCTCTCAGCATGCAAGACAAAACTGGCATCTGCTAAAATACAGGAGAAAAAATCCACTGCAACTACTGATGCCGGCGATAAAGATTTTTGGGGCGAATCCTCGCCCTCCGCCAGTAAAACAACGGCCTCTGCTGGTGCCGGTTCTTCCGCCAGCTCCGGAATATCAGCAACCACCGCTTCCAGCAGCTCAGAAACTTCTTCAGAGGAATCATCAGGAACGTCCACTTCCTCTTCCGGTAGCGGCACCCGCCTGAATACCAATCCTGCAATCACCGAAATGGTAGCACGCCAAAACAGGCTCGCCGCATTAAAAGCTGAAACAGCCGCAAAAAATAAACAGATCGAACAGGAAAACTACGACCGCATGGTGGCCTTCGAACAAAAGAAAAAAGAAGACATGCAACAAACCACCGAAGTCATCAACGGCGTAACAAACGGACTCATTGCTATCCTCAAACAAAACCAGGAAGCGAAACAACGACGCCTCGACGAAGAAGATCGCCAGAGAGAATTACTTGCCCAACAGCAGGAAGCCGCCAGGCAGAAAGAACTCGCAAAAGAGCAAAACATCCAAATGCGTACAACCCTGTTCGCTGAATTTAAACCAAAAGAAATCCCGCTTAGCTCTTCACCCGAAAAAGCTAATCAACTCTTCTATTTCATTTATGCCTACGACGCCGCAAATGTCCGCCAGGATAATATTACAGTCTTTATCTCCAACGTCTTCGAAATAGGCCGCTATGCCGATGGCACCTGGCCTTTCAGGAATACCATCAGTACTGAAATAAAATCATTGACTCCTTTCAGCGAAACCATGCACGGCTACTACTACAGCCGTGAAGACGCTGAAAAAATGAGACAGTCGTTTACCGAAATGCTGCAGGCTAACAATGGAGTCTCCATAAAAGAAGTTAGCTACAAAGGAAAACCAGCAGCTGCAAACGCAGGTACAACAGCCGATTTCTGGGATACCGGCAAATCAAAAACCTCAGCAGGAGAAAATGCTAACAGCACCAAATCCTCCACAGAAAAAAGTGCCGCAACAAAACCCGCTGCCGCCAAAACAGGAACAACACAACAGGCATCAAAACTCGCATCACCAAAGAAAACAGGCGACTTCTGGGGCGAATCTGCTAAGCCGGCAAAAAAAGATTCCGCAACAAAAAAGAAATCCGATTTCTGGGACTGATAATAAAACCTTGTGATGAAAAAAATCATTTATCTTATTGTACTATATCTTTTGAGCATAATACCTGTTCACGCCCAGACTGCTCTCGCCAAACTAAAGTTCGAAGATGCAGAACAGGCATTCAACAACGGCGACTATAAAACTGCTTTAACCAACTTGAAAGAAGCTGAAAAGCTTTTTGGCAAAACAAACCCGCCTATTCAGCACCTTCAGATTCTCTCCCAGGCAAAACTCCTGGAAGATAAAGATATTTTTTTTGATACTACTACCTTGCAGCTCTTCAATACATTGTACAAAAGCTGCCAGCTCTTCCTGCAAAAAAACGTCGATGACGAAAGGTTGATAGAGAAGTACAAAGAAGTGTATAAAATCTCCGAACAAATAAAATCTGACTATCCGTTTGAGCGCATACAACTTATCAATGAATTAAAACAACGTCCAACTCCCCCTAATCTCTATAAACTTTTCATCATTTTTAGCGACTTAGACTGTAACGCTATCGCAAATTACTATAGAGCGCTATCTATAGAAAAAGGATACCTTCCTGGCAAAGTCATAGACCTGCGTGAAGATAAAGACTCTGCAAAAGCCAGAATCCTGTTGGAACAACAGTATAAGCCACTCATGAAGCTTGTAAGTGAAGGTGATATTTACGCTACACGCATTGCAGCCTTGATATATGATTCTGACAGTACGACCACAGTCGCTTTCGACCCCTCGGCCAATACTATCGAAAGGCAGCTGAAAAAAGCCATCGCAATGAACGAGAAAGCAGCAGCAGGCGGAGAAACAAACGCAATGACATCCCTTGCATTTTTATACAAGTATGGAAATAAAATCGCCAATATTGCCATAGATACCAATAAGGCTTTAAGCTGGTATGCGAAGGCAATGGAGCATGGAAGTATATCTGCTACAGCTGCATTGGGCATTTGGTATGAAAGGAACAAAGATTATAAAAAGGCACTTGACTTTTATCAGAAAGGGCTTTCCCTGGGAGGCTCAGCCCATATATACGAATGCCTGGCTGAACTCTATGAGAAGGGATTAGGAGTAAAACAGGATTATGCCGAAGCATTGAAATACTATAAACTGGCACTGGGCCGTGGATCGGTAGTTGCTTATAGTTCTATTGGAACCCTGTATTATGGAGGCCCCAATCTCCAGCAAAATCTGCCTGTTGCAATGGAATGGTATAAGAAAGGAGCAGAAAAATTCAACCCCTTTGCCATGTCTTGCATAGGATGGATGTACTTCAAAGGACAGGGAGTTGCAGCCGATATAATCGAAGCTGAAAAATGGATTACCAAGGCCGCCAGTGCCGGCAGAACCTTTGACATGATAACGCTTGCAGAAAACTATGCTCAATTAGGCTACAATAGCCCCGACTTCTATTTCTGTTACAAACTCGACAAATCCCGGTACGAAAAATATAAAATGCCTTTTACGCAGAATGATTCCCTGGCTGCTTCCTGGTTCATGAAAGCCGCAAAAAAGGGAGATAAAAATGCAGCAGCGCAAACCGGCCTGTATTACCTGGCAGGAGTAAATGGCGTAAATGAAGATGAAAAAACAGCTATGGAATATTTCAAGGCCAGCGGCGACACCAGCGCATATACAAACGCATGTTTTATCATTGGTCTCAGTTCACGATTTAACAAAACACTCGAACGTTCTATCTATTTTCTTACCCAAGCTGCTGAACGCGGCCATAAATGGGCCATGTTCAACCTTGCTTACCGCTATAAAAAAGGCTTGGTCGAATACCCGAAAGATAAAGACAAAGCAAAATTCTGGGAACAGAAATACAATGCTGTAAAATAATAAACCTCACATCAAAGTCATGACTATGCACCTACATAACGTCGCCAATGCTTTTAAACAATGCGGAACAGTTGCCCATAATACATGCAAAAAACCAAACTAACCGCAATGGCTCAGTCAGCTTAAAATTGACCCGCCTTGCCCTATTGCTTTGAAGAAGCATAATATAACTACGACTCCTGGCTGGACTTCGTAATAACTTAATGGTAATAACAAAAAATAAAATAGTGTGTATGAGAATATGGACTTTGCTACTGTCTCTAGTCTTGCTGGTAAACAACAGTAAGGCCCAAACTGCCCTCGCCAAACTCAAGTTCGAAGATGCTGAACAGGCATTCAACAACGGCGATTATAGAACGGCTATCACTAGCCTGAAAGAAGCAGAAAAGCTTTTTGGTAAAACAAACCCGCCCATCCAACACCTTCTAATCCTCTCTCAATACAAACTACTGGAAGGAAAAGATGTTTTTATGGATATCGCTTCTCCACAAATATTTAATGAACTATATAAAAACTGCCAGCTATTCCTGCAAAAGAATAGCGATGATGAAAGGCTTACAGGAAAGTACAAAGAAGTATATAAAATATCCGAACAGTTGAAATCGGATTTTCCTGTTGCCAGGATACAACTCATCGGCGAACTAAAGCAACGGCCCAATCCCCAAAAGTTATATCAACTCTATTGTATTTACAACGACTTGGGATGCTCCGCGAATGCCGGATATTACAGATATGAAGCTGCCACAAACGGCTATATCCCTGCAAGGGTATTAAATATGCGCGATGCAAAAGAAAAGGACATGCTGCCCCAGCAATATAAGCCCCTCATGAAGTTGGTCAGCGAAGGTGATGCGCATGCTGCACAAGTAGCGGCCTCGGTATATTATTCCGATAGTGCGCTTGCTGTGGCTTTCGATCCCTCGGCTACTACTGTCGAAATACAGGTTAAAAAAGCAGTAGCCATGTACGAAAAGGCTGCCGCCGGCGGTGATATCACTGCCATGACTTCCTTGGGAATCTTATACAGGAATGGAGCGCAGGGAGGCTATTTGGCGCCCGACAGCGCTAAAGCTATGAACTGGTTTACTAAAGCAATAGCAAATGGAAGCATCTTGGCGGCCTATTTTAAGGGCGGATGGTACGAAAAGAATAATGATTATAAGCAGGCAATGAATATTTATAAAAACGCGTTAGAAATGGGAGGATCAGCCACCCTGTTCGATAATCTGGCTCGTAATTATCAATATGGATGGGGAGTGGAAGCTGACTATGCCGAAGCCTTGAAATATTATAAACTGGCCCTGGTTCGGGGAAGCGTATCTGGCTATGCAAACATTGCCTTTCTCTACAGCATAGGAGGGCCCAACCTCACGCAAAACGATTTTACCGCTCTCGAATGGTATCGCAAGGGCGCAGAAAACGGCGATGCTTATTCGATGTCTTGTATAGCAAAGGCATACTTAAAAGGGCGAGGGGTTGCTATGCATTTACAGGAAGCCGAAAAATGGTTTACCAAAGCAGCCCATGCCGGTAGGGTTAACGACATGATGATTTTAGGGGAGAACTATACTAACAGAGACATCGGTTTCGCCGATGAAGTAACCTTTTGTTATAAAGTCAATGCGTCTGAATACGAGGAACATAGGCTGTTCTGTTCAAAGAGCGATTCCCTGGCTGCTTACTGGTTCATGCAGGCAGCTAAAAAAGGAAATAAAAATGCAGCAGCTCAGACGGGTATGTTTTACCTCGCAGGATTATTTGGTATAAAGGAAGATGAAAAAACAGCTATGGAATATTTCAGTGCCAGCGGTGACACAGCGGCTTATACTCGCGCTTGTTTCATGATAGGTCTCAATCCGCGTCTCTATAAAACGCCCGAACGTTCCATCTATTTTCTTACTAAAGCCGCGGAACATGGCCATGGATATGCTATGTTCAACCTTTCTAACCGCTATAAAAAAGGCTATAACGGTTACCCAAAAGATAAAGATAAAGCCAGGTTCTGGGAACAGAAATACAACGCCACAAAATAATACGCTTACACACCCTGCATGAAACCCCAAAAAAAGAGGGTGGGTCATAAATAAAAATAGCCGCTGAGAATTGCTTAAACGCGAACCCGGCTCCATCAGGTACCCGAATAAAACGAGGCCGTATCGCACTTATGATACGGCCTCTTTCTCATATCGAACTATCGCGACAACTTCGATGCCGCAGCCCTGTCTACAAACCAATGCAACTCACCCTGTTCAGGCTGTATGATCTGTGAAGGATAAAGATCTACATTCTTTATTCCTTCCAACACCTCTTTCAATACCACCGCCTTCTTCTCACCGGTAGCAAGAAAGGTTACACTGCGTGCCTTATTAACAATGGGATAAGTAAGCGTAATACGATACATATCCTGCGCTTCCAGCCAGAACGATGTCACCCATTTGCTGCTTTCATGCACTACAGGTAATCCGGGAAACAGGCTTAAGGTATGCCCGTCATCGCCCATACCCAGTATAACAAGATCAAAGCTGAAATGAAAATCCGTCCCTCCCGGATCATCCGCCGGAACAAAATAAGCATTCAGCAACTTCTCGTACTCCGCAGAAGCATCTTCCGGTGAAAGGTTGGTAGGCATCACATGGATCTGTGACGCAGGAACCGGCACATGATTCAGCAAAGTATCATATGCCATCTTAGCATTATTGCGCTCATCTTCAAAAGGCACAAAACGCTCGTCGCCCCAGAAAACATGCAGCTTGCTCCAGTCTATCTTATCCTTGTAAGCATCCGTTGCCAGCAACTCGTGCAGCTTCCTGGGAGTGCTCCCGCCCGATAAAGCAATAGTAAACCTATCCTGCTTCTCCAGCGTCTTACCAACATAGTCAACCAGCCAGTCAGCATACTCCTTACTAAGGTTGTCAGCGTTCTCCAACAAATGAATATTCATAAACAAGACAGCTTTAATTAATGAAAAACACCTATAATCCCCCTATCTCCAGAATCTCCTCCGCCATCTCTCTCCCAAACCACCGACATCCCCTCTGTTATCTGTCATCCATCATCTCTACTTCACTTTTGCCCAGTTATGCCCATCCCTCGCAATCAACGCTTCGGCATCTTCAGGCCCCCAGCTGTTAGGTGCATAATTCGGGAAATCTACAGGAGGACGCGCCTCCCAGGCTTCAATGATAGGCATGACTACCCGCCAGGCAGCTTCTACCTGGTCGGCACGCATGAACTGTGTGGCATTGCCTTCCATTACATCCAGCAATAAGGTTTCATATGCTTCCGGTTCATGATCATAAGCATCCTTATAACTGAACTTCATATCAACAGGGTTCAACGTCATAGACTGGCCAGGACGTTTGGCCTGGAAACGCAACCTGATATCCATATCCGGCTGTATACTAATCGTCAAACGGTTAGGACGCCACGTCTCCGCAGCTTCCTGTGGAAATGCAAAATGCGGCGCCTGCTTGAACTCGATAGTAATGCTGGTTGTCTTTTCATGCAAATACTTACCTGTACGAACATAGAAAGGAACACCCTGCCAGCGCCAGTTCTCGATATAGAACTTCACAGCAGCAAACGTCTCTATAGTAGAGGTAGGATCAACATTCTTTTCCGAACGGTATGCCCTAACCTTCTGCCCCTGCATCCAGCCTTCTGCATACTGACCCCGAACAGCCACCTCATGCACCTGGTCTTTCGTAATCGGACGAATAGCATTCAGCACATCCACCTTCTTGTTACGGATCTCATTGGCTTCAAACGATACCGGGGCCTCCATACCAATGATACACAGCAATTGCAGTATATGATTCTGAACCATGTCGCGTAAAGCGCCCGACTGCTCATAATAACCGCCCCTGTCTTCTACACCCACCGTTTCGGCAGCAGTGATCTGTATATGATCAATGTAGTTCCGGTTCCATAACGGCTCAAACAATGCATTCGCAAAACGCAATGCCAGCAGGTTCTGAACAGTTTCCTTGCCCAGGTAATGATCGATACGATACACCTGGTCTTCAGAAAAGATCTTGTTCAGCAACGCATTCAGCTCAGTAGCGCTTTGCAGATCATGCCCAAAAGGTTTCTCTACTACAATACGGGTGAAGTTGGTATCCTTGCAAAACTCCAGGCCACCCAGTTTAACGGCGATATCCGGAACCAGCTGCGGCGCCACCGCCAGGTAAAACATCACATTTACATGGCCGCCCCACTGCTCTTCATATTCCTTTACCACATCGGTAAGCTTATGATAAGCCGCTGCATCACCCGCATCCATCTGCAGGTAACGGATGCTCTGCGAAAATTTCCCCCAGCTCTCTTCACTCTTACGGCGCGAAAACTCCTGGATGCCATCATACAGGTGTGTACGGAACTTGTCATCCGAATAGTCAGTCCGCCCCAGGCCTACAATGGCAAACTTCTCGGGCATCCAGTTATCGATGAATAAATTATATAACGCAGGCGTCAGTTTGCGTTGATTAAGGTCGCCGCTACCTCCGAAAATGAAGATGACGGTGGCAGGTGGTCTTTTATTGGTACTGTGTGCCATGATTTTTTATTTGTTAGTGTTTCCCCATTCTGTATGAAAACTGCCTTCTTTATCGATACGCTGATAAGTATGCGCTCCGAAATAATCACGCTGCGCCTGTATCAGGTTGGTAGACATACGCTCTGTTGTATAGGCGTCATAATATGCCAGGGCACTCATAAGTCCGCCTACAGGAACATGATGCGCTACCGCGGTAGTGATCACCGCGCGCAGGCTTTCCTGTTTCTCTTTCACAATATTCGCCAGCGAAGCATCCAGCAGGATATTGGGCAGATCGGCCTTGCTGCTGAAAGCCTTGTAGAAATCCTGTAACAAGGTAGAACGGATGATACACCCCCCTCTCCAGGCCTTTACCACATCCTGTAAAGGAATATCCATCGACAGTTCTTTCGATGCCTGGAACAACATTGCCAGCCCCTGCGCATAACAAAGGATAATAGCGGCATACAATGCATCACCCGCTTGTTTTACCAGCGCCTGCTTATCGCCGCTGTAAGGCTGCAACGCCGAAGGATACAACCTGGCAGCCTCCACGCGCTCCGCTTTATAACCCGAAATAGTACGCATAGCTACCGCAGTATCGATAGTAGGAATGGCAATAGGCAGATCCATTGCATCCTGTGAAGTCCATTTACCGGTGCCTTTCGAGCCCGCTTTGTCCAGGATAACATCTACCAGGCGTTTGCCGGTCTCGGGATCATCCTGCAGGAATATATCCCGGGTAATTTCAATCAGGTACGATTGCAGCTCACCCTCATTCCATTGTTTGAAGATCTCATGAAGCTGGTCGTTATCAAAGCCGGCGCCTTTATGAAGCAGGTCATAAACCTCGCTTATCAGCTGCATAATGGCATACTCGATACCGTTATGCACCATCTTCACATAGTGACCGGCAGCATCCTTACCCATATAAGCCGTACAAGGCTCACCATTCACTTTTGCCGAAATGGCGTCAAGCAAAGGCTGAATATGTTTGTAAGCTTCCTTGTCTCCGCCCGGCATAATGCTCGGACCGGTACGGGCGCCATATTCACCACCCGAAACACCCATGCCCATAAAATGTAAACCCTTTTCTTCCAGGTATTTTACACGACGCAGGGTATCGGTATAATGCGAGTTACCTCCGTCTATCACCACATCCCCCTTCTGTAACAAGGGCAGCAGGCTTTCAATAACATCGTCTACAGGCTTGCCGGCAGGAACCAGCATCATCACCCTCCGGGGCTGCGATAGCTGCTGAATCATCTGCTCCAGGGAAGTAACACCCTTCACAGTCGTACCCGCAGTGGCGGCAGCTTCCAGCGACGAAGCCTTCTGCGTATCCTTATCAAACCCAATCACGCTAAACCCATGATCTGCCATATTCAGCAGCAGGTTTCTCCCCATTACGCCCAAGCCAATCATGCCAAAATCGTATGTTTTGTTCTCCATATAATTCCAGTTATTGCATTTGATGAATATGCAATTTATAGAATATCGGGGTAAACGGTAGAACTCAAACCAAAGGGGAAATACCTTTGCCTAAAATTTTCCGTCATGAGTAAATTAGTCGAAGAGTTCAACGAATACCGCACCCGCATGAACGAGGTCATCCTCAGCAAAGACAACCTGGTGATGAAACGCCTCTGGAATCTCGATACCAACACCTACGAAGAAGGCGCCCTCGATAAAAAAACCAAGGAAATGCTCGGCCTCGTAGCCAGTATGGTGCTCCGATGCGACGACTGCATCAAATATCACCTCGGAAAAAGCTATGAGCTGGGCGTGAACACACAGGAAATGTACGAGATCTTCGCCGTAGCCAATATCGTAGGGGGCACAATCGTAGTGCCGCATACCCGCCGCGCCGCCGAATACTGGGAAGAACTACAAGCCGGTAATAGCTGAAAACTAGATAAATAATTGAGCATTAACCCCTAAAACAACACACATATTAGAGAAATCATTATGTAAGCGTGAAAAATCACAATAAAAAATGGGGTTTTTCACATTTTTTAAACCGTCCGGTAGCCGCACCTTTGTGTCATATACCGGCAGGCTTAAATGCTGGGGGGCGTAAGAGCCTGTCGGTAAAAACTTTTTATACTTTCATTGGGGGTTATATGCTGACACATCTTCGGCGGTTTTCTAACCGCCGTTTCCTTTTTCAGCCAGTTCAAATATTTTCTTTTGCTTCCACTCGTACCACGGCACCGGAAATGTCTTCTTCAGCAAAGTATCTATACCACGCATCCCCGTCAGGTTCCATACGCCTTTTAAAGCCCCGTTGACCGAATAGTTCAATGCACGCAAACTCATCGCAAAACCACTATCCAGGTACTCCATATGATGCCAGTAACCTCCGGGCATAAACAGCGTATCCCCATGCGAAAGCGTTACATCAAACCCCTCGGCAAACTGTACCGCCGGAAACCGCTCTATATCAAGTTTGCTTTTACCGGCATCGTAATAATTGCTGAAATCCGCCATGCTCAACACCTCAAACGGCTTGCGGTAAAGCTTATGCTGTTCTTTATAAGGGAAAAGTAATACCCGTTTCCTGCCCGCGAACTGCGTATGCAGTATATGACTCAGGTCTATATCAAAATGCATATGCGTAATAGACCCTTCGCCGCCAACAAACAGCATCGGCATACGCTTTACAAAACCTTTCATTAAATGATCAGGCCAGGTAAAATCCTGCTTTAACTGCGGCGCATGACTGAAAATATTAAAAAGAAAGATCCGCCACGCAGCCGGCCCCCTGCTTATCATATCGATGTACTCCCCAAAACTTTTATAGTCGTCGGCCTTGTTGATAGGAGTGTAAGCATCACTTTTGGTATTATTATAGATACCTATTCTTTTGTCGCCTGCTACAGCTTTAAAATAGTCCCAGGTCCATTTTTCTGTAGCAGGCCAGTCAGCAGAAAGATTTCTGATAACTACCGGAATGCGCGGTGCCAGGTAATTCTTTTTGAAGTGCTCAGCGGAAATGTTATCCACTATATCCACAGGGCGTAATAGCATGGGTACATCGTTTACGCAAAATTAGTAGTTAAGTGCATGAAAAAAATACAGAATAAACTCCGCTGATGGTTAAAAATCGCAAACCGTAAATCGTACCTTGTGTTATGCTATTACATGTACATCCCGATGATCCCCAGCCACGCCACATTAAAACCATCGTTGAGTGCCTGCGCGACGGAGGTGTTATCGTGTATCCAACCGATACCATCTACGGCCTCGGCTGCGATATCTTCCAGCATAAAGCCGTTGAGCGTATCTGCCGTATCAAACAAATAGATATTCGTAAAGCAAACCTCAGCTTTATCTGTTACGACCTCAGCGACCTTAGCAAATACACCAAAAGCACAACCACCCCCCTGTACCGCCTGCTCAAAAGCTACCTGCCAGGCCCATATACCTTCATCCTCCCGGCCAGCAAAGAAGTTCCTAAAATCCTGCAAAGCAAAAAGAATACAGTGGGACTTCGTGTTCCGGATAACAATATCGCCCGCTCCATTATCCGCGAACTCGATCACCCCATCCTCTCGGCATCCCTCCCCGGCGACATGGTCGAAGATTATACCGATCCCGAACTCATCTATGAAAACTTTGAAAAGCTCGTAGATATCGTTGTCGACGGCGGCATCGGAGGCATGATCCCCTCAACCATTGTCGACTGTACCCAGGAGCCATACGAACTCGTACGGCAAGGCCTTGGTAAGTTTGAAGAATAGGAATAGAGGGTAGAATGGCAGATAATAGCGTATGGGGCATCAATTCAAACCAAACGTTTAACCGGGACAAGATCATTAAGCTTATCCGTTTCATATGATACAGCGCTAAAAACAGGAAAGTATAAAGGCACTGGCGCGGGGCCGGAGAAGGCGTTTAAAGCGCTATCTCGATCTGCTGCGGCATGATATTGAAGCTCTTGCGATGATGCTGGCAAATGCCATGTACCTCTATCGCATTCCGGTGTTCCAGCGTTCCATAACCTTTATTCTGCGCCCAGTTATAGTGGGGAAAACTGTCATGTAACTGCTTCATATAAGCATCCCGGTAAGTTTTTGCCAGTATACTGGCTGCCGCTATACTTGCATAAATACCATCACCCTTGATGATACAATGATGAGGCGTTTCACCGTAAGAAACAAAACGGTTACCATCGATAAGCAGTAGTTCAGGGATCACCTTCAACTGATCTATCGCCAGGTGCATGGCCTTGAAAGAAGCCTTGAGTATATTGATGCGGTCAATTTCTTCCTCGCTCACCATCGCAACGCCATAGCTGATCGCTTCTTCCTCGATAACAACCCGCAGCTCATCCCGCTGCCCAGCCGAAAGCTGTTTGCTGTCGTTAAGGAAAGGATGCCTGAAACTGGCAGGAAGTATAACCGCCGCCGCAAAAACAGGCCCGGCATAACATCCCCTGCCCGCTTCATCACAGCCGGCTTCTACTAACGTATCCTGGTAAAAAGGTGTAAGCATTATCCTTCAGAAAACTATATAAATACCCCATAAAGGTAGCGGAAAATACTTTCATACATTTGCCGCGCAAAAAACTGTACCCGGGCAAAACGTGCCCGGAAAACTGTACCCAAAAACTGTACTCATGAAAATGTCCGATAACGCGTACATCCGCTATACCCGTTTCGTCCTCTTTTTCACCTTTATTGTAATCCTTGCAGGAGGCGTAGTACGTATGACGCAAAGCGGTATGGGCTGCCCCGACTGGCCCCGCTGTTTCGGCCGCTGGATTCCGCCCACCAGCATTCATCAGCTGCCAGCCGATTATGAAAAATACCTCCGCCAGCAGGACATCGACCATACCTTCAACCCATACCATACCTGGATAGAATATATCAACCGCCTCTGCGGCGCCATCCTCGGCTTCCTCATCATCATCCATACAGTATGGAGCTTCCGTAAATACTACCGCTCCAACCGCAAAATAGCCTGGCTCGCATTATTTCTCTTCCTCGCCGTTTGTTTCCAGGGCTGGCTCGGTAAACGCGTGGTCGACGCCAACCTCGCCGTTGTAAAAATCACCACACACATGCTGGTAGCCCTGGTGCTTACCTGCATCCCCGTCCTCATCATTCACATACGCCGCCCTATAGAAAAGATCAGGAACAATGGATTGAAATGGCTTACCATTCTTACCCTTGCCCTCCTCATCATTCAAATAATTTTGGGGACCGAAGTAAGAGAACAGGTCGATGAAGTGTCACGTTCCCTCAACTACGCACAGCGCGAACTGTGGCTCAGCAGGTTAAACATCTTCTTCACTATACACAAAACCTTCGCCTGGGCAGCCGCCCTGGCTTGCCTCATCCTGTTCTGGAGCAGCATCTCTCATAAAGTACTTCAGCCTACCGCAACCTGGATCTTCCTTACAGTGCTGGTAGTCATGATCCTGGGACTTTCAATGGCCTATTATAATATCCCGGCCATTGCCCAGCCCCTGCATATGCTTACTTCCTGCATTCTGTTCACATTAAGCTATGCACATAAACTCCGTATCAGGTAATTACCCGCTCCATCCAACACGTAGTTAAGGGAAATATTGTCTGGCCCTATAAAAGCAGAACCTGCCGCTTTTTACTTAACTTGTCTATTGACAACCAACATTAAGGATGAAAAAATACTGGGTAGGTTTCTTTTACGCTTTACCCGTGCAGCTTTTTTTGCTGCACCTGCGCCGTTATCAGGTTTTCTTGGTATTCTGGTATATCCTTTTTGCCACCGTGGCAGGCCATTTTATGGAAACATATGGCGCCGCCTCCCTCTTCCTGGCCCCCGAATACCTGGGAAACGTCAATGCCCTTAGCACCGCAATTGTAGGATTCGCCATCGGCATCTTCGTCATGAGCTGGAATATCACCACCTTTATCCTCCATAGTAAACATATCAGGTTCCTGGCTACTACAGCACAACCTTTCCTGAAATACTGCATCAATAACGCCATCATTCCCATTTCATTCCTGGTGTTTTATTTCTTCCATGCAATTGAATACGAACGCTACCGCGAACTCAACTCAACAAAGGATATCCTGTTGCTCACCGGTGGATTTACCATAGGCTTCATCCTCTCCGTCACCATAGCTTTTATGTACTTCTTCGGCGCCGATAAAACCATTTATAAGCGCATGTACGCCGTTATCACCACTGCCAACGAAAAATACCACCAGTCGGTAAAACGACGAAGACGCCCCGTTGGTAAGATCGAAATCCGCGTCGACTGGTTCCTAAGCGCCAGGTTCCACCTCCGTAAACCCCGCGACGTCCGCCACTACTCCGAAGAATTCCTCGACCTCATATTTAAACGACACCACTTTGCAGCCGTATTTATAGTCCTGTTTGCTTTCTTCTTCCTCATCGGCGTAGGTTTTCTTTCCGAAAACATGGCGTTCCAGATCCCCGCCGCGGCAAGCATTACACTCTTCTTTTCAATCGTTATAGCCGTATCTGCTGCCTTTTCCCTCTTCCTTCACAGCTGGAGCATCCCACTGCTGTTACTATTATATGTAGCGCTTAACTGGATGTACCAGCACGATATCATCGACGTTCGTAACAAAGCCTATGGCCTTAGCTACAACTCTAAGATCATCCGCCCCGAATACGACCGCAAAACCATCCTGGAACTGGCAGACCCCGTTAATGTAGAAACCGACAAAACAGCTTTCAGGCAACGGCTCGAAAACTGGAAAAGCCGCCAGCAGCATCCCAAACCTATTCTCTTTCTTATCAATGTAAGCGGTGGCGGCACCCGTAGCGCTACCTTTACCATGAATGTACTGCAACGCCTCGATAGTATTACCAACGGGAAACTCATGCAGCAAACCGCCCTCATCACAGGCGCCTCAGGCGGAATGCTCGGCGCGGCCTACTTCAGGGAACTCTACCTGCAAAAACTGAAAAGCCCCGCCATCAGGCTGCAGGACAAAGAATATGTTGACAATATCTCCAAAGACCTTCTCAACCCCCTCTTTTCGTCCTTCATATCCCGCGACCTCGTAGGCCCGGCCAAACGCTTTGAACTTAACGGGCAATACTACACCAAAGACAGGGGTTATGCCTTTGAACAAAAGCTGAATGAAAACACCAACGGCATCCTCGATAAAACCATTGGCGACTATACCGCTCCGGAAGATGCAGCACTCATACCTACCATGTTCTTTAACTCGGTCATCAGCCGCGACGGCCGTAAAATGATCATAGGCAGCAGGCCTGCCAGGTTCCTCATGCGTAACGAAACCGACAGCAGCCAGCTCCTGAATACCGACCCGGATGCTATCGACTTTCTATCCCTTTTCCATGCCCAGCATCCCCGCCAGTTGCGCGTTAGCTCCGCCCTGCGCATGAATGCCACCTTCCCTTATATCCTGCCCAATGTGTGGCTGCCCACTCATCCCGTTATCGACGTGATGGACGCCGGCCTCCGCGATAACTATGGCCAGGAAACTTCATTAAGATTTATACAATCCTTCCGCAACTGGCTGAACGAAAACGTAAGCGACGTTGTCCTTATCCAGATCCGTGACCGCCAGCTGGGCGACTGGGAACGCCCGGTTGAACAAAACAGCCTGCTCAGCTTTTTAACCAAACCCTTCCTGCTTTTACAGAATAACTGGTTCCACCTCCAGGACTATCACCAGGCCGACCAACTGGGATATGTCTATGATAGTTTCGGCCCCCGCTTTCATCGCCTTTGCTTTCAGTACGTGCCTTCCCGGAAAGACGCCCACGCCTCCTTAAGCTTCCATTTGAACGCCTCCGAAAAAAAGGATATCGCCGAAGCACTTGACAACCCCACCAACCAAAAACTCTTCGAAAACTTTATAAAACTCCTAAATAAATAGTCATTTAAATATGGCATGATCAAAATAACCATACACCAAAAGCAGGCGCCAATTATGCGATCTTTTAGTTCCCGGATACCTGTACCCTCCCAGGCCAAACTATCCCCGCTCTTTACAATTTCTTTACAATTAGGTTACAATGTATTAATCTGTACGTAATATCCTCATAACATCCGTTAGTGAAATTTGATAAACATAATTTCCAAATGGAAAGAAGACCACTTGATGTAGTTGTAATGAGTGATCTGCATTTAGGCACTTACGGTTGCCATGCCCGCGAAATTGTCAACTACCTCAAAAGTATCCAACCGCAGATTTTAGTGTTAAATGGCGATGTCATCGATGGCTGGCAATTTAGCAAACGTTACTTCCCTGTAGCACATATGCAGGTGATCAAAGAGATCATGGGCCTGCTTAGCAAAGGAACCCGCGTCATTTATATTACAGGTAACCACGACGAAGTCTTAAGACGCTACTCCGATATCCAGATAGGAAATTTCCAGCTTACAGATAAAGTAGTAATGGAGATCAATGGCAAAATGACCTGGATCTTCCATGGCGACGTATTCGATGCAACCACGAAAGGCAGCGCTAAAGTACTGGCTAAACTGGGTGGACATGGATACGATCTCCTGATCATTCTCAATCGCTGCATCAACTGGTGCCTTAAAGTATTGGGAAAGGAAAAAATGAGCTTTAGCAAACGTGTCAAGAACAGTGTTAAAAAAGCAGTTTCCTGGATCGGCGACTTTGAACAAACAGCAGCAGAACTGGCTATCCGCAAGCAATACGACTATGTTATCTGCGGACATATTCACCAGCCCCAGAACAGGGTTATTGAAACAAAAGAAGGTTCTGTTACTTATCTCAACAGCGGCGACTGGGTAGAAAATCTCACTTCGCTCGAATACAGCCATGGCGATTGGAAGATCCATCAGTACAACGAAAAGGATTATGCCGCCGCCACTGTAGTTGAAATGCAGAAAAAACTCCCGGCATTGAATGTAGTGACCGACAAAGTAGCCATGAGCTACCCCTTGCCCCAACAGAACACGAACGACGATATCTCTTTCATTTTCGAGAAACTGGTAAATATCCCGATGGGACGCATATGAGAATATTTTATGCAGTACAGGCCACAGGTAACGGACACATTGCCCGCGCCATAGAATTACTTCCATTCCTTCAGCAGTATGGAGAAGTAGACGTATTCTTAAGCGGAACCAATAGTAACCTTAAAGCCGCACTGCCCATAAAATATCGCAGCAAAGGCATATGCCTCTTTTATGGTAACAGCGGTGGTTTAGACTACCTGAAAATAGCCCGTGCTTTTAATCCCGTAAGAGTTTGGAAAGAAGCTCGCAACTTACCCGTTGAAAAATACGACGTAGTCATCAACGACTTCGAATGTATCACCTCACTTGCCTGTAAGATGAAAGGAGTGGCCTCTGTCAATTTTGGCCACCAGGCAAGTTTTAAATCAGCAAATACGCCACGCCCTGCTAAAAAGGACCTTATAGGCGAATTTGTACTGCAGCAATATGCAAAAGCCGATCAGTATGTTGGCCTGCACTTCAATAGCTACGACAATTTCATTTTCTCGCCCGTTCTAAAACAACAGGTGCTGAATGCCCAGCCTCTTAACAACGGGCATGTCACCGTTTACCTGTCGCACTACTCCGATGAAGTAGTAGCCCAAAGTCTCAGCCAGGTAAAAGATATCCGCTTCGAAGTCTTTTCTAAAAAAGTAAAAGGTAAAACCGTGCAGGACAATATCACGTTCCTGCCCGTAGATAATGAAACCTTCACCAGCAGCATGATCAACAGCTATGGCGTTATCACCGGTGCCGGTTTCGAAACGCCTGCCGAAGCATTATATCTGCAGAAGAAACTGTTATGTCTTCCTATAAAAGGACAATACGAGCAACTGTGTAATGCAGCCGCCCTCGAACAGTTTAACGTGCCCATCATCAGCACTATCGATGCCGCCTTCTCCGGCCATGTGCAACAATGGCTCAACGGCCCCGCACAGCAACCACTGCACATTACCAACAGCACCTACGAAATTGTACAACACGTAGTGGAAAAAGCACGAGCCATGCGCAATGGAACCGCTCTCGACAATATGCTTCCCAACCAGGGCTGGGCTGCAATATAATTATTCACCCACCAGCAACACCTGCCACGCTGCCGCTACTTTATCCTCCTTAAGTAAGGACGCCGCATGCCTGTGTAACTCCTTCTCCATATCATCCGGATTCAGTGAGTAATATTGTACTATATTTCTCACCGTATCATCCATAAATGTAGGATCGGCAACAGGCAGCTCATGCACATTGGCAAGTTGCGCCAGCTGGTTGCCTGTAAGCACAGTACTGTTGCGTATGCTTTCAGGCAGGGCGTCAAACCCAATTCCCAGGTGTACATTAGGTTTGGCGACAGAAAACAGCGAAGACGCATTCACCACACTATACCAGTCGCCTCCCAGTCTTGCTATATGCTGTATCTTATGATGATCGATCATCCCTTTCTCGTCAAGTATGGCATCCTCGATATGCATCCGTAATACTTCTGCTATCACCAGGTTGCCGGCGCCGCCCTCCGTTCCCAATGCCTTTACCTCCAGCACCTTACACTCCAGCTTTATCTTACTTTCCTTTACCATAGGTGGTTGTACCAGGGTTGCAGGCTCAGCCGTCAGTCCCGATTTCAGGAATTCATTAATAGCCTTGGGATACTCGCAGCTTGCAAGCGAAGTCTGTTGTACCATCTCGTAATCAACAATATTGATGACTACTTCCGGCACCTCCAGCACATTCTCAAGGGTATGCTTTGTAGTATTATCCCTCACGCGCCGCGAAGGAGAAAATATGACCACCGGCGGATTCGAAGAAAATAAATTGAAAAAACTAAAAGGGCTCAGGTTCACATTGCCTGCCTTGTCGATAGTGCTGGCAAAACAAACCGGCCTCGGCGCTATTGCATGCTGCAGGTATGCCTGCCGCTCTGCAGGCTTCAGTTCAGCTAAGCTAACTATCATATGATCTTTGAAGTTTAGGGTACCTTATTAGTTTTCTTTTGTTTAAGAATGCTCCATTCCGTATCCTCTTTCACTATCGTATTCTTTAACAGCCCCAACCCATCTATCTCCATTTCCACCACATCCCCTGGCTGTAACCACTGCTCCTGGTAATTGGGATCATTCAGTTTTCCCGTACCGTTTAACTCGAGAAAACATCCCGTACCTACAGTGCCGCTGCCTATTACATCACCGGGATGTATATCAACACCGTAACTGCAGCGTTCTATGATCTCGGCAAAGGTCCAGTCCATATCCGCCAGGTTGCCTTCGCTCACCTGTTTACCATTAACACGGCAACGCATGGCTAAGTTCCAGCTTTTGCCGGTATGCCCTTCCTTCGGAGCGGTTTCATAAGGCTCCAGCTCGTCCAGCGTCACCAGCCAGGGACCAATAACAGTTGCAAAGTCCTTGCCTTTGGCAGGTCCCAGGTTCAGCAGCATTTCTTCCATCTGTAAACGGCGGGCGCTCATATCATTCATGATCATAAGGCCGGCAATATATGCATCAGCTTCACCGGCAGGAATATTACGGCCCTGCTTCGATACTACGATAGCTGCCTCCAGCTCAAAATCAAGCTTCTCGAAATGATCGGGCATACAGCGTATATCACCAGGCCCCTGTATGCTCATATGATTGGTAAAATAAAAGATCGGGTATTCGTCAAACTCCTGGATCATAGGTACTTTACGGTTACGCCGGGCCGCCGCCACATGCTGCCGGAAAGCATAACCATCGCGGCAACTTGCAGGAAAAGGCACCGGGGCCAGCAGCTGAACCTGCGCAACAGGTATTGCTTTGTCCTTACCGATATGCCCTTCTTTAATGCGGCTTTCCACATTTAACATCGATGGAAGATAATCGTGCCAGTGCGCCAGCAGCATATTCATGTTGCCGGGTAAATCGGGATGTAAACGCTCAAGATCATACAAATGGCCGTCTGCTACAATAGCCAGATGATCATGGCCATCCTGCAGGTAAGAAACAATCTTCATATGGTAGTTTTATAAAAACAGGCCAAAAATAAGTGGATATTCCTTACTAACAGGGAATAGTTTTACCACCTGTCTTCGTCGGGAATATCATTACGTTCCTGCCTGAACTGCCGCCTTGAGATGATCTTTTGCAGCTGACGCTCTATGATAAGATCGGCCATCACCAGCCCCGCATTATCAGGATGCTCCAGCAACAGCTTTTTAATACGCTGCTCGCTGAGATCTACACGGTAAAGAATAAAAATGAGTTTGTGCTGGTCGTGAACGATCAGGTGATTAAGATAATTCCCCAACTGTTCTCTGAATAACCGGCTGCCGCTTTCCGGTAACAGGCTTTTTCCTGTAATGTTCTCCAGTTCCCGTCTTAATTGTTCATTAACTGCTTCCATCCTTAATGTTTCCGGCTGCGATGCCAGTTTTTGAGTATTACCATCTGCCCAAGGTGATAATGTGCATGTTCCGTTAATCCATGCAAAAACTTATAAGGAACATTATACCCGGTAGAAGGCATTTCAAATAGTTTGTCCTCTGAATAATGAAGAATACTGTTGGCCAGCGAGCGCGCAGAATCAAATAACTTCTGCTGCAATTCCTGCCATTGTCCTTCACTGTTCAGCACAGGAACGTCAAACCCGTTACTCGGAGGAATGGGAGGATAAGTGCCCAGCAACCTTTGCTGCACTACTTCATTATAAAAAGCAAGATGGTGTACCAGCATGGCAATACTATTGGGCGAGAAAGGAGTTACCAGCGCTGCCTGCTCATAGGTTAAATCGTGTAGGGTACTTTTGATGTTTACTTCTGTCCAGTTATCGCCTTCATGAACATCTATCAGATGTTGCGCAATATGTGTCAGCAAGCTCATAGTGCTATATTTATTGGTATTTCTCAATAACACCCAGTCCAAATAACGCAAAATCATATTTAGCCGGGTCTTCAGCATCCAAAGTACGCAGATAGCCCGTTAATTCCAACGCAGCTTTCCAGTCGGTCTGGTTCCTTTCCAGTAACTGAAACCGTTTTGCAACACGCGCCACGTGCAAATCTACCGGGCAGATCAACGAAGCAGGAGATATATTCTTCCAGATGCCAAAGTCTACACCACAATTGTCTTGCCGAACCATCCATCTCAGGAACATATTCAGCCGCTTGCAGTTGCTTCCCTTGTAGGGCGTTGCTATATGTTTCCGCGTACGCGGAGGAGCATCCTCCAAAGAGAAAAAATAATGATGGAAACCCGTAAGCATGCTTTCCACATCATCTCCCCAACGTGTAAAAGCCGACTCAAGACTGTCGTTATTACTATAATGAAAACGGAGAAACTCCGCGAAATACAACAGGTCGGTAGCATTAAAGGTCCGGTGTTTGAACGTCATCAAACGCTTAAGCCCCTCAACACCAGGATCCAGTATAAAAGAATGGGGCGCCATATCCATCATTTTCATCAATTCTGTCGACTTGTTGATAATAATGGTACGGTTGCCCCATGCAAATAAAGCCGCAAGAAATCCTGCTATCTCTATATCCTGCTTTTTGCTAAACAGATGCGGGATAGAAACAGGATCGTCTTTTATAAAAGCAGGCGTATTGTACTGCCTTACCTTGGCATCAAAAAAATCCTTCAGCGATTGCGCCATGTTGTCTTTTAACCAATTGCCTTGTTCAGGTCTTCTATCAGGTCGTCCACATCTTCAATACCTACGCTTAAACGGATCAGAGAATCTTTCAGGCCGTTTTTCATCCGCTCTTCACGCGGAATAGCAGCATGCGTCATAGTAGCAGGATGGCTTAAAAGACTTTCTACACCACCTAAACTTTCTGCCAGCGAGAATACATGCGTTGAAGAAAGTACACGTTTGGCTTCCTCTATATCGTCGCCTTTGAGCGTAAAGCTCATCATTCCCCCAAAACCACGCATCTGCTTGCTTGCAACGGCATAACCCGGATGATCTTCAAAACCACACCAGTAAACCTTGTCTACCTTGGGATGATTGCGCAGGAAATGTGCGATCTTTTCTCCGTTTTCACAATGCCGCTGCATACGCACATGCAATGTTTTAATACCACGGAGTATCAGGAAACAATCCTGTGGTCCGGGAACCGCACCACAACTTTTTTGTATAAAATATAACTGGTCGTAAAGGTTCTTGTCGTTCATTACCAGGCAGCCCTGCACCACATCGCTATGGCCGCTCAGGTACTTGGTGGCAGAATGCATAACAATATCGGCGCCCAGGTCCAGTGGATTCTGGAGATACGGAGAGGCAAACGTATTGTCCACGCAAAGCAAAACACCATGTGCCTTCGCTATAGCCGCTACCGCAGCAATATCAACAATATTCAATAAAGGATTGGTAGGCGTTTCTGTCCATATCAGCTTGGTTTGCGCATTCAGGAAAGGCTTGATATTCTCAGCGTCCTGCATATCCACATAATGGAACTTGATACCAAAACGCTTGAATACCTTGTCGAACAGGCGATAGGTACCACCGTACATGTCACTTGCCGCAATCACCTCATCACCGGGATTGAGCATGGTAATAACCGCATCAGTAGCAGCAACGCCGCTGCTGAAGGCCAGCCCGTACTTACCGTTCTCGATAACAGCATAAGCCGTTTCCAATGCCGTACGCGTAGGATTCTGAGAGCGGGCATACTCATATCCTTTATTTACACCCGGTGCTTCCTGCACAAAAGTCGATGTCTGGTAAATAGGCGTCATGATAGCGCCTGTAGAAGGATCCGGCTCCATGCCGGCATGTATGAACTTAGTACCGTTTTTCATTGCTATCTGTTGCTTTTCATGATGTAATCTACAACTAACTACCTTAAAATCAATAATATCTAAAACTTGATAGGCAAACTTATCTTCTGCTCATCCCACATCACAATCAGGTTTGTTCCACCCTTCACATCTTCAAAATAAATGGTAAGCGCCTCTACAGGATCTGTGATCTTCTGCACAGGAACCTCAACCCTTGTCAGGTCTTTCTTCGGATTCTGCGCTAAACCCCAATAATCCTTTTCTGTATTGAAAGCGATCGTCCACTTGGTTTCCGTGCAAATAGCATAAAGGGTATAACGCCCCTTGGGAATCAGCTTGCCGCCTATCTTCACATTTCTGAAAAATTCTATCTCCGTTGCCTCATTAGCACCCATACGCCAGATCTCGTTATAATGAATAACATCTCCAAAGATCCTGCGGCCATTACGCTGAGGCCTGCTGTACAACACTCTCGCAACGGGCTGATCACCTGCCTTGCCACTCATTTTTAAAATCGGATAGTTATAAGGACAATAACTCACATCCATTGGCGACTTGTCAATATCTGTTGGCTTTTGCTGGGCCATTACACATATTGAGAACAAACTACATAAGCAACTGAGAAGGATTTTCATACTCGTTTTGAGATTTTTGCAAAGATAATAGCTACTCATTCAGTAACTGGTTGAATTGCGTAAACGCAAAGGTTTTAACAAAAGGAAAAAAATCATCATAACACGCCTGCAGCGCATCATACGACTGCTCAAATACCTTATAGGCATCGCGGCTGTTATCGAGGTATGTTGCCCTGAAAGCCAGTCCTTTGAAACTGTTTTCAAGCCCCTCCATATACCGGTAATTGAACAGCCAGTTCTGACTGCGCATATAAGGGACCATACTCGCAAACCTGTCCGGCAGTATCCCGGTATGGTGTTGCAATATATGATAGGTATGCCTGCAAAACTGCTGCCAGCCTTCTTCAGAATTTTCTCTCAGATCCCTCGCAAGGAAATGATCATATACTACATCTACAAAAGCGCCGGCATATAACCCCACAACGGGTCTGAAATATTGCTTCGCTGCTGCCGTGGCCGCATGCGCATCAGTAAACTCATCGATAGCCCTATGCAGCCCTATGCCCTTTTGAACCATTGGACTATAATCAAACTTCCGCTTTCCCTTTACAAAATCACTGATCATATTACCAACCAGTATTTCCGGGTGGTTAAATGATAACCAGGCATGAGCCAGGTAGTTCATGAGCTACTTTTTTATATATGTATTAAGCCAGTTGGTCATTGTATCCAGCGCCTCGGGAGCAAAACTCTCTTCCAACTGGCCATATTCCTGCGGCGTACAGGTTGTACAATGCTGAAACAGGTGATTCAATCCCTTCAGTTCTTTTACCTCCGAAACTTTAATGCCGCTTTCCGCTATAGCTGCCTGCATAGCCGGCAAATTGGTGCGCGGCACTACCTGTATATCCTCTGACCCGTTAAGCGCCAGGAACTTGCATCTTAATTGTTTAATATAAGGAACAGGATCGCTCAACAGGAAATACTTCATCCATTCTGTCGTCATCGCCTGCACTAACCGCTGCAATAGCTGGGCCGATTGCTGCTCATCATATAATGATAATAACAACAATGTATTGGGATCCTGCTTTTTCTTCCATTCACCATAATAGGCCCATGCCTTAAGATAAAGAGAAGCGCTGTCCGACTCCGGTGTCACTGCCGAAGCAATATGGCTGAACAGGTCGCGGTAAGCGGCGGCCGCCACAACTGTAGCACCATGTTTTAACCAAACGGCCTCATTCTGATCACTCATCAGTTTGCTGCCTTTTTCGCCCGGTCCGGCCAGCGTAATAACAAACTGGATAGCTTCGGGGTTTGCCGCCGCTACCATCACTGCTATCAATCCCCCCTCGCTATGCCCTATCAATCCCGTTTTAGATTTATCAGTTTCTTTTCTTGTTTTCAGATAAGCCAATGCAGCCTCGACATCTTTTGCGAAATCGGCCGAAGTTGCTTTAACCAACGATCCTCGGGTTTTACCAGCCCCCCTGTCGTCAATCCGTAATACCGCGTAACCGTTTTTGGTAAGATGATCTGCAATAACCGCAAAAGGTTTGTGCCCCAGAATGGTTTCATCCCGGTCCTGGATGCCGCTTCCTGTAATCAGGATGGCAGTAGCAAAAGGCCCTCCCGACCTGGGATAGGTGAAGGTGGCGCCAAAATGTACCGAACCATCGGCATTGTCATACTCGATGTCTTCGCTGTTATAGGAAAATGGAGGTACCGGTGTCTGTGGACGGTTGACTTTATAACTGCTTCCCTTTTTTAAGGCAAGGGGCATGGTAGCGGCTCCCTGGTACCAGCTGCCTAAAATAGTTGAATCGTTTATCAGTTGGCCGCGAAAAGATGCTTTGGGCATCTCCAGCGCTACTATTATACTGTCGCCGGTAGCTGTTCCCGTAAAAGCAAGCCCCATAGCCCCCTGGTCCGGACTATCAAACTTTCCCGTCAGCTTTCCACCGCTATTTGAAGTAAAGTGAAAGATTAAGCGGAGCTTGCCGGCAAAACGCCCTTCCCAGTCTCCGGATACTGATTTATCCTGTCCAAACACCATGGCCCCCAGACTGCAGAACAGGCAAACTATAAGTAGTTTCTTCATGATACAGCAATATCGTTTTAGTTTTCCGATTATCCTAAACCGTTCTTACCGCTTTTCACTTTTAATATGAAGTTGACGCGTTTTATGATTTTTTTAAGAAGGTTGGAAAAAAGCCCTTAAATACTGCGTTATAACAAACGTATGATCGTAAAATCACCGCTATTCTTTACCGTTTGTCCTAATAGGTTGGCCTTGTACTGTTGGTGGTCACAATTTCATTGACTTCGCTTCAATCCCATACTAGCTTTGATCTCACAAGGCTGCTAAACAACAGCCGGAACTAATCAAATCAAACAAAAACTGAAGCCATGAAAACTTTCTTTATTGCCGCATTTATGCTTGTAACACTCGGTAGCGCCATTGCTGCTCCTTTTACACCGCCGGTAACAACTAAAGTGTTAAGCCATTTCTCCGAAAACTATTCCAACGCCGTTAATGTCAAATGGACATTAGCCAGTAGCTATACAAAAGCCACTTTTACCCAGAACAACAAAAAATGGGAAGTGTTTTATGATAATGAAGGCAACCTCTACGGCACCAGCAGGAATATCAGCTTCTCCGAACTGCCTGCCAAGGCTTCAGGGTATATCAACAAAAAGTATTCAGACTACGGTATCCTTGAAACTGTTGAATTCGACAGCGAAAGCGACGGCAAACTCTTCTTTGTGTCACTGCAACAGGGAAAAAAGAAAGTCATTCTGCAGGTTGACGCAAACAGCTGGGTAAGTGTATTCAAGAGATCCCGTGTTTAACTGAGAAATCTTTGAAAGCCACATCCCGCAGCAGCAGTACCCATATAATAAAACAAGGCACAGCCTTTAAAGCATAGGCCCTTATATACCCTTTTAACGGTGGTGGACACAGATCTGTTGGTGACAGAATAGTCACAACAAACAGGATAACGAGCATGGCAGTGGTCCATGCCGTTTTCTTTTCCAGTGATACATACCAGAGCGCTACTCCCGTAACGGCTATAACATAGGTAACCGATTCGGCGGAGGAACTGAAGATCACTACGGCTATCAATGCCAGCGCCAGGTATCGTAACCGGAAAGCGGCATATTTGTATTGCGAAAAACGCAGCAATGGCAGGGCATACAATAATGCTACCGGCGCCAGTACCACCAGGTCGCTGATCTTTACCTGCAATGTCCGGCGCAGAACACCAATGATGGATACATCCTGCATACCAAAGGTTAATGACTGATCGGCATTCTTCGCATCTTTCCACACCAGGCTATGGTACCAGTCCTGGTAACTCTGGATAACAAACGAGGGAGGCGTTATAAGCATAGGCAGGCATACCAGTATCACCAGCCACATGATAAAATAACCGATGAACTTTACCTTATGCTGGCTGAACAGGAAGAATGTTAAACCGGCAATAGGGTAGATCTTGGTAAGAAAACCCAGTGCAATGAAAAAGGTTGCCCACACATCTTTCTGTTTTTCCACCATCACATACGCCAATACGATCCAGGCGCCTACCATAGGATTGTACTGCACATGGTGCGTGGCAGACATCAGTTCTATAGCGCCAATCAGTAATACAGTATAGAATTTCTCCTTCTCCAGCGACAAGCTCCTGAGGGCAAAAAATAATACCGCCGCATTGGCAAGCGCCCACAAAACAACCCCTATATTATCCGGCAGCATTGCAAAAGGAGCAATCAGAACGCTGAACAACGGTCCATAATGATTATGGTCGTTATAAACAGCCGGATACTCGATATAAAGATTCATCTGGTTTACTGTATGTACAAATACATGCTTGTATATGACATAGTTATTCACTGTTCCCCGCAGGCTTTCAAGTAACACGGCTAAAAGCGCCAGAAAAAACCACAACAATACAGGAAAGGGGAGTTTCCACTTTTTACCGAGCGGAATATCAGCAAGTAAGAACTTCATAATAACCAGGGGGAGATTTTCGCTTTAATGGATTGGTTGCGGACAAAAATAGGGAGATTGTCAGGCAATAGTTACTTTTGCAGCTAAAATTCTGAACGATGAGTAAGGGTCCGGTTTCCCAGTTTATTCAGCATCACTACCGCCACTTCAATGCAGCGGCCCTGGTAGATGCTGCCAAAGGTTACGAAACGCACCTGGCTGAAGGTGGAAAAATGATGGTGACACTGGCTGGCGCCATGAGCACCGCTGAATTGGGCATCTCCCTCGCAGAGATGATCCGCCAGGACAAAATACAGATCATCAGTTGTACTGGTGCCAACCTGGAAGAAGATGTAATGAACCTCGTAGCACACAATAGCTATAAAAGAGTTCCCAATTACCGCGATTTAACTCCCCAGGACGAATGGGACCTGCTGGAGAATCACTATAACAGGGTTACAGATACCTGTATCCCCGAAGAAGAAGCTTTCCGCCGCCTGCAAAAACACCTGGTGAAAGCCTGGAAAGACGCAGAAGAAAAAGGCGAACGTTACTTCCCCCATGAGTTCCTTTATAAAGTGGTGCTCAGCGGCGACCTGCAACAGTATTATGAAATCGATCCTAAAGACAGCTGGATCATCGCCGCCGCAGAAAAGAATATCCCTATCGTTTGCCCGGGTTGGGAAGATAGCACTACCGGCAACATCTTCGCCAGCTATGTTATTAAAAATGAACTCAAAGCAAGCACCGTAAAAAGCGGTATTGAATATATGGTGTGGCTGGCCGACTGGTATCGTCAGAACAGCGGCGGCAAAGGTGTTGGCTTCTTCCAGATCGGCGGTGGTATCGCGGGCGATTTCCCTATCTGTGTAGTACCCATGATGTACCAGGACCTGGAATGGCATGACGTTCCTTTCTGGGGCTACTTCTGCCAGATCAGCGATTCCACAACTTCCTATGGTTCTTATTCCGGCGCTGTTCCCAACGAAAAAATCACCTGGGGCAAGCTGGATATTCATACGCCCAAGTTCATCGTGGAAAGTGACGCTACCATCGTAGCGCCGCTCATGTTTGCGTACATATTAGGCTGGTAATTCATAAATTGTTTATATTCAACTCCTTTTTGCTGCGGCAAAGAGGAGTTTTTTTATCCCATATAATTATTGCGCTATGACAAGTAAAACAGAGGAGTTGTATTTAGAGGCCGAAGCAGATATCAGGAACAGTAATTATCACGAGGCCTTCCAGAAACATGAAAGCATTATTTACGAGGAACCAGACTTTGCTCCGGCTCATAATTCCATAGGCTGGCTGTACAAAACCCAGTTCGATAGCTACCAGAAAGCGGAAACACACTTTAAAGCGGCCATGAAAAGTGACCCTTTGTACCCGCATCCTTATTTCCACCTGGCAACTTTATACATAGACCTGGAAAGGATCGACGATTTGAAGAAACACCTGGAGCAGTGTCTTAAGGTGGTAACAGTAGAAAAAGCCTGGATCTATTACCGCTACGGCATGATCGAGGAAATGAAAGGCCGCTACGAAATGGCGATCAAGCAATACCAGAAAGCCATCTTACATTGCTTCAACAATGACAAGATCCGTGATTATCACGCTGATATCGAACGCTGTAAAAACAAACAGGAACTTGCGGCATCCCTTAAACCTGCTGCACGCAAAACCTCAGAATAAATGACCTTCCCTATACAGGTCTATTAAACAGGCCGTAAGGTTAAAGACAAAATGAAATATAATACCATACCATATGGTATTATATTTCCTCCGCAAGGCTCCTACAAAGATCCCGAAAGGCAACAGCCAGATCAGAGACAGGAAATTAAGATGTAAGGCGGCGAACATGCAGGCTGTTACCAGCACTACCAGCCGCTCATTCAAAAACGAAGAAAAATATTGGTATAATATACCCCGGAACGCCAATTCCTCAAATATAGCCGGCATGAGCGCAATAGAATAGATCATTACCAGCTGAGGCGCTATATAGATCTGATAACCACCATAATAGCTATTATCAGACTTAAACAGGGAAATATTTAATTCGCGCACCGAAATATTCACCAGCCACGATGTTACAACTGCAATAGCCATTATCACCGCCATTACAGGGATCCTCAACGGTTTAACTGCCAGTAACGGTAATATTTCATCTTTGTTATAGTAGGCGTAAACAAGCGCAACCAGCGCCAGCAAAAGCTCCATCCAGAACATCTGGTCGTACGAGTGAAACCAGCTGGTGTATTTAACTATCAGGCAAAGGAACAGATTCAGCCCGTAAAACAGGAAAGCTGAACGCAACCGTTGATTATTGAAAATATCTTCCCTGTGCGCTTCCGCCCCCAGGTAAGCACCACAATGATGACAAAACCGGTGAAAACCCTTCACCGTACTATCGCACTCATTGCAGGAATAATAATATGCCGGTTCTTGCTGTTCTTCCACGTTACATGATTTCCATTTCTTCCTTTACCAGGTCGGCTTTAAAAGCAAAAGCCAGCCCGCGCAGCAAAAGAAATAATACCAGGATTGTAATAAAAAGACCATAAACACCTGTTACCGTGGTGAACGTATCCTGTACTTTTCCGAGTATTGCTATTAACGCATAGGTAAGAATAACAATAATACTCATCAGCAAAGCCGTAAACGGGCGGCGCTTACTCCATTTGCCCAGGAAAAAGAATAACGAAGACGACACTATCGACAGTAAGGCCAGGAAAACACCTTCATCCAGCTCGCTGAAAGCAAATCCAATACCCGTAATGCTAATTGCCGCCAGTATATACAACGTATTCCTTGCCACCTGTATGTTGGTTTCACATTTCAGCAACAGGTCTTTGCGTTGCCGTTGTCTTACCGCATATAAGGTAAGCTGCCCGCTTCTGTTGTGAAGCGGATGACCGCAGTTGCTGCAGAAATCATAATCCAGTTCATTGACGTAACGGCACGATCCGCAGATACAGTGTTGCATTCCGGGATGGATATACACTGGTTGCAACCGGTGTAACCGGGTGGCCATCGCCATGTTAAAAGCTTCCTTTATAAGCCGCATATGTTAACTGCAACTTACTGAAAATTACTTAAGAGGCCTATCCCTGATTAACAGTTCGTCCCTGTTGGCAATAGCCCATCCTGTTAAAAAGATAAGCCGCGTCCGTTTTTCCATCAGGTCGAAACGGATCTTGTCTACAGTATCCGTGGTCCGGTGATAATCCGGATGGAGACCACTGAAATAAAAAATGATGGGAACATTGTGCTTGGCGAAATTATAATGGTCCGAGCGGTAAAAGATCCTGTTGGGATCGCTGGGATCGTTATACTTCCGGTCCAGCTCCATTTTCAGATAAGCCTTGTTGATACTATCGGTAATAGGAGTAAGGTCACTGCTTATTTTATCGTCGCCAATGACATAAAGGTAATTGTTGGGATTGCCGCGATACGAAGTATCTACCCGCCCAATCATGTCTATATTCAGATCGGCACTCACCTTCGGGAGGCTTACAGTAGGATTATCGGTATAATAACTTGAACCCCAGAGTCCTTTTTCTTCTCCGGAAACGGTCATAAATACAATACTGCGGCGTGGCCCTTTGCCTTTATCGCTGGCAGCTTTAAACGCTTTTGCCATTTCTATTACAGCAGCTGTGCCAGAACCATCATCATCGGCGCCGTAAAAGATCTTGCCCGTGCTTGAAATACCCAGGTGGTCGTAATGCGCTGTAATAAAAACGTATTCATCCTTTTTGTCAGTACCGGGTAAAACACCAATCACATTGGAACTGAAAACATTCAATTGCTTTTTTTCCAGTGTGATATTTATATCTGTTGTAAGGGTGGTAGAAAGTGAGTTGCCTGCCTCTATCATGCCATCCAGGTCTTTTGAAAGCCCTTCGGCTATCGCTTCAAGTACCTGGTCGTTAATGGTGATGCTATTAATACCAAACTTCCCGTTTTGCTTCTTTGGATAAAAATACTGCCCGCTCTTCAAGGCAAGCGCAGGAAAACTGCTCTGTGGCGCCTGCCTGTAATACAATACCATAGCTGCACCATGCTTCATAGCATTGGTGAGCTTCACAAACTGACCGGCGCTTCTTGAAGCCTTTGTAGTGCCCGTTAGCAGGTAATTACCGTTTTCAAGTTTAGGCTCTCCTTCCGCTATAAGTACACATTTCCCTTTAACATCAAGATCCCTGTAGTCGTCATAAATAGAGTCTGTAATACCATAACCCGCCAGAACGATCTCTTTAATGGCCGCAGTAGTATCCGCCAGTTGTTCCAGGCCGATAACGAAATCTTTACCGAAACTGAAAGCTTTACCATTAACGGAAAGCTTGGCCTGGCTGATAGTATCGTAATATACCGGGTATTGCTGCTGGAATCCATTAGTCGTCCCCGGCTGTAACCCCAGCGCTTTAAACTGTGCTTCTATATAGGCGGCTGCTTTACGCTGGCCCTCCGTGGCAGTGGCCCGGCCCTGCATTTCGTCCGATGCAATAATGGTTAACTTCTCCTTTATCGAAGAAGCCTTTATTTCCTTTGAGAATTTAGCGGCCGGTTTATCCCGTTGGGCAAAGGTTGTGGTGCCGGCCAGTGTAAGGCACAGAACACCTGCTAGTAGTTTTTTCATGGTATGCTGTTATTGACAAGCGATCTTACCCACCCTTGTAGCATGACGGCCACCTTCAAATGCAGTTTGCATGAAAATCTGTACCAGTTCCAATGCCAGTGGTAAAGCAATAAAGCGTGCAGGTAAACAAATGATATTGGCGTTATTGTGTAAACGAATGAGCTTGGCTACATCGCTGTCCCAGGCAAGCCCGGCACGAACACCCTGGTGTTTGTTGGCAGTGATAGCTACACCATTTGCCGAACCGCAGTAGAGAATGCCAAAAGCAACCTTGCCGCTTTCTACAGCCGCAGATACCGCATGTGCAAAATCAGGATAATCAACAGATGCAGCAGAAGACGGACCCAGATCCTTTACTTCCAGCCCTTGTTCTTTCAGCCACTTTACAGTAGCATCTTTATATTCAAAGCCTGCGTGATCACTTCCGATTGCAATAGGTTTCTTCAGATCAAATGTTGTATCCATTATAGTAGTATATATTTCGTAATAAGACAAATATACACCAGTACATGGCTCAGAAACCTATTCCCATTCCTGTTCTTTCTTCAGTTCTTCCTTATGTACCCTTGCCGACACTATAACTCCCAGTTCATAAAGGGTCATCAGGGGAATAAATACCAGGGTTTGGCTGATAAAGTCAGGGCTGGGTGTAATAAATGCTGCTATGACCAGGATAATTACAATAGCATAACGCCTTGTACTGCGCAGGAAGCGGGGAGTGATCAGTCCTATCCGGGTAAGTATGTAAGAAAGTACCGGTAACTCAAAAGCAATACCGCAACCCAGGATAATATTGGTGAGATTTTCCAGGTAATCGCCCAGCGTAGGCTTGGTTTCCACCATATGCATTCCGCTGATCTGGAAGCTGGCCAGGAAGTTAAAAGTAAAGGGTCCCAATATGAAATAGCCAAAGACAGCCCCGCTGAAAAAGAAGAAGGTAACCCAGAAAATAGCAAAACGTGTGTTCTTAACTTCCTTTTCCTTCAGGGCAGGCTTTACAAAACGCCAGAACTCCCAGAAGATATATGGAAAGGCAACAATAAGCCCGCCTACGAAAGCAACAGTGAAACTACCCAGGAACTGACCGCCGAAACGGTTCTCGAGCATTTCAACTTTAATGGGCTTCAAACAAAGCGCATCACCCAGATGCAGGTAATGGCTGAGATCACAGAAGGCCTTGTAGCTAACGAAATTAGGATTAATAGGGCCTGCAATGACATTGTCGAAAACCCATTGAATATTCAGGAATATAATGACAGCCATTACAAGTATCGCAACTACCGATCTTATAATATGCCAGCGCAGCGCTTCAAGATGATCTACAAACGACATCTCCGATTTGCTTTCGTCTCCACCCCTCGTAAATAGGTTTGCCATGACTGTAATCTGAAATTAGGGCGCTAAGTTAACGTAATACTTTCATCTTAACCGTTTCAATACGGGTATCGCTCACTTCCAGTATATCAAACTCATAATGACCGATAATGATGCGCTCTTTTAGCTTGGGGATGGTTTTGTACTCATTTATGATATATCCCGATAAGGTCTCAGACTCATTGGCCGGGAAATCGAAATCGTACTTTTCGTTCAGGTAATCCAGTTCCAGCCGGCCCGAGAAGGTGAATTCGGTCTCGGAATCCTGCTTCTCGGAAAGCTCTTCGGTATCATATTCATCTTTGATCTCTCCAAAAAGCTCCTCCAGGATATCTTCCATTGTAACAATGCCAGCTGTACCGCCAAATTCGTCTACTACCCAGGCAATGCTCTTGCGCTCTTTCGAAAACTTGTTGATGAGGTCCGTAGCGCTCATACTCTCCGGTATGGCGGGTATAGGCAACAGTATATCCTGTATCTTCCCCGGCTTCTTAAACAGGTCCAGCTGATGGATATAACCAAGGATATTATCAATATTATCCTCATATACAACCATCTTACTCAGCTTGGTATCGATGAAACGCTGTCTTGCCTCCTCCACGGTGGATTTCATATCTATCGCTTCTATTTCGGTACGCGGCACCAGGCACTGGCGGATGCGGATATTGGGCAGGGACAGGGCATTCTCAAATAGATCTTTGTTCAGGTCGGGATTGTTATCTTCATCCTGTTCCCTGTTCTGCTGGTAAAACTGTTCCAGGTCTACCTTTGAGAAGGCTTCTGCATTATCCTTGATGCGGGCATTGAAAAAATTCTTCAGGATCCATTGCGATGCACCAACCATTGCTATAGCAACCGGGCTGAATATACCGTGTATAAGGTTCGCTAAGGGAGCAAAAGCCAGTAACAGCTTATCATTGCGCGCCCGCCAGAATGCCCTTGGAATAAAAATGCCCAGGACCAATACCAATAAAGTAGAGAGGAAAGTATCAAAGGCCAGCTTTAACCAGGGGTTGCTTATATGCACCGGATGCCATAAAGAGCCCCGCATCAGCTGGCTGAACAATAAAGCATAACTCACCAGGCTCACGGTAAATCCTACCAGGCAGGTGCCTATGAAAGCGGAAGGATGCTCCATAAAACGCGATACAATGATACCGCTGCTTTTACCCTGCTTCTTCTTCAACTCCACGTTTAACCGGTTCGCACTGGAAAAGGCCACTTCCAGGCCGGCAAAAAAGCCAACCAGGATAAGTGTAACTACCAACCATATAGATGTGTAGAGTACAGACATATACCGAAAATACTATAAACTAGTGAGTATAAAAAACACGATCAACAGCGAATTTATTTGCCTGGCCGGCAGGGCCGGTCTCTGAATGTAAGGTTAAGGCACGGCCATACTGCTGTCCGCAACCTTTAACGACCCGGAAGCCTGGAACAAGGTCCACTTTTTAAAACTCTGGTCCGCCTGCATCCCATACATACCGTCGAACTTCTGCTCCGGCTGACGGATATAAGCAGGTTTGTCTGTATAAAACAACTGCCTGTTCTGGTCCCACCATAACTCTTCCGTGCGCAGGGTATCTCCCTTCACATTTATCACGATAACGCTGTCCTGTAAAAGAACTTTATTATCGTTTTCGAGGTAGGTACCGTAACGTGCGAACAGGGTGTTTTCAATTTTAAGACTGTCGCTGTAAAAATCAACATGCATGGTATTGGGGAACACGATGCGTGCAGTATCTCTCAAATACCGCAGCATTACGGGTGCCGTTAGCCGCGCTTTCATTTTGCCATCCTGGCTCAGGAAGCTTTCTATTTTATAGCCTTCTTCCACACCGGTTTTTTTCTTTCCCAGCTCTTTTACTTCATTGATATCATTTTCACAGCTGGCAAATACACCGGCCACTGCCAGGAAGGCCAGCGCCAGTATTGAGATCCGGTTATTGCGGATGAACATATATCGGGTTTTAGCTATTGTGTTCGCAAATGGCATAAAGGCCTTTATATAATAAATTCGGATCGGGAATGATCTCATTCGCCAGGTGCGGCAGAAAAAAATCCTGGTCGCCTCCCGTAAGTAAAACATTTAGCCTGTCGTACTTTTCCTGGTACGCATCGATCATGCCGTCTATCTCCTTACTCATTCCTAAAATAACCCCACTCAGCATGTTGGTACGAGTATCGTATCCTACCAGTGGAAAATTCCAGTCTGCCTTTACCAGGGGCAGTTTGGCAGTGAATTCATGCATGGCCCTGAAACGCATTTCGAGGCCGGGAGAAATACTTCCACCCAGAAACTCATGAAACTTGTTCACGAAATTAAAGGTAACGCATGATCCCAGTCCTATGATAAGATTATGACGATCGGGATACAGGTGAACCGCTCCCGATACCAGTGCAAGCCTGTCGGCGCCAATGGTCTCCGGCTTACCTACCGGTGAAACCACGGGCAGGCGGCTGCCATAGCTCAACAGATGGAATTGGGTATGGGCTGCCAGCAACGGCTCTATCGCTTTGTTATGATCAATGACCGAAGACAAAATGCTTTTTGCGGGTTGATACTCCCGTATAAGCGCAAGAATAGTTTCAGGAGCATCGTTTTCCAGGATCTGCAATTTCAGCAACTGTTTGCCTTCAAAAATGGCGCATTTTAGCCGTGTGTTGCCGAAATCGAAACAAAGTGTGTACATAACAGGGTCGTTTTAGAGGTCCAGGTCAAATCCTTTTAATTCCTTAAAATGTCCATTCAGCTGGATCCTCTCTTTGAGAGCTTCAATGCCACCAACCAGCGGCAATACCTTCTTTAAATGTCGTTTTAAATACTCCAGGCGTTGGTCTTCCCTCAGCAGTTCCAGTAGCTCATACTCCTGCTCGGGTGAAAGACTGGCATGGTGCGCTACATCATAGCTGGTAAGCTCCCTGTCAGGTTTCGGAAACACCTTACTTACCTTCAGCACTTCATGTAGCTGACGAATACCGGCCAGCACGCTGCTCATGCGTTGTGGCCGTTCTGTAATATCATTGGGTGGATGATTTACAATAGCACCATTGTATTGTTTGCCGGGTACTGCCCTTACTATTTCCAGTATCTTGAAAACAGAAAGGCCCCTCGTTCTTATATTCATACTGCCATCTGCCAATACCTCGGTGATCTCCGTAATTTCAACCAGCGTACCGGTTTCTTTTATGGTATTCCCCAGCACAGGAGGCACTCCAAAAGGTTTTCCTTCTGTATGGCATTCGTTCACCAGCTGTATATAGCGGTCTTCAAAAATATGCAGGTTCAAACTTTCTCCCGGGTAAACAACAATGCCCAGGGGAAAGATCCGTATAAAATTCGTCATGTCTTTCCCGGCAATATTTACAAAACTACCGCGAAGCTATCGTTTCCTGCTTACAAATAACACTTCTTAGCGATTCAATGCCTTAAATGTAAGTGAAAACGGCACCAGTGTACTGCCGCCTGCCGGCAATGAATCAATGAAATTACCAGTCATGCTTCCCTCTATGGTCACGTTGTCTCTTTTGGTGATACGCAACATCTGGTAAGCCTGGTAGCGCTTTCCATTGCGGTCGTTGTAACTGATAAAGGTACTGGGAATGGTATCGGCTGAAGTATTATTCCGGAACGAAAGGCGTAACTCCTCCCAGGGGCTTTGCTTCCGCATAGCGGAGAGTTCCAGGTAACTGCCACCCTGTGCCGTGCCGGAACTGATAGAATCCTGAGGCTGGGTATAATTCACCTGCTGGCCATTCAATATAAACCTGAATTCCTGCGATACCACGTTGTCGCATGCAACAACATTGAGAACCGCCGCTCCGGTGCCCACAGCCAGGCTTGCTGTACCGTACTTATTACTTGAAGAGTCGTAGGCCGATACCGTTATATTGGTATTGCTGCTATTGCAGCGGTTGATCACAAAGCTGTAGCTGCCATTCTCTATCGCTGTACGGTATTTCAAACCATCGATGGTGAGACCGGCAAAACCGGCTGCCACCGGCTGTCCTGAACAATTTGTAACTGCTCCCGATAACTGCAGCACAGATCCTGCGGGTAAACTTACCTTGATAATTCCCAGGTCAGCAGCCTGGCTGTAAGGGCCTATATCTGCTTTGTACACTTCTGTACGGCAGTTAGGCGTAAATACCTTCATCTCCATCGGCTGGTTGGCAGGAATCAATCCCATAACGGTTCCTGTGGCATCCAGGTAGGCAGACGCACGCATATTGCCTGTTTTGGATTGCAGTTCCACCAGCCCGTATGCCAGCGCATTACCCGCCGCATCGTGTATGGTAGCTTTGAAATCAATCACCTTAAAAGGCGCATCACAGTTCCAGAACGAAAAATGCCTGACAGTACCCACATAAGTATTACCGATCCTTACCGCACTTCCCTCTTCCTGCCACAGCCCTTTTTCTTCGTTGAAATACCACAATGGGATGCTGGCCGGTCCTGTTGCTCTTAAAGAGGCAGGAATGGTCAGTTTCAGAGTGGCGGGCTTGCTGCTGTCAAGCGCCAGTTTTTCGCCCGAAGCGCCCAGTAATTCAACAGCCACCATACCATATGATTCCAGGCCAACCTCTTGTTCCTGTTTGTTTATCCCCCGCAGATCGCCGGGCATTACCTGCATAAAACGTTCACTCTCAGGATTCAGGAACGCATAGGCCACCTCTACTTTCCCATTATATACCGAACCGTCTGCTTTATGGATGGCATTGGCAGCGAACACCAGGTCGCAACCTGCAGCATTTACTGTTCCCCCGGCCGATGCCGGAAAGGAGCCCGCTATATTTTTGGGTAATAACTCTACCTGCACATAATGTAACTGCTCATCCTGTGTGATGATCGTGCGCGATCCGCTGAAATAACCCGCTTTTTCTACATGGATCGTAGTAACACGGGCATTAGCCGCTATATTTTCGAGTAAAAAACCGCCGTTGATATCGGTAACGGTACTGTATGCACCCAACTTTACTATTGCACCCTGTACAGGCTCCTGCTTTTCATCCAGTATTCTGCCCTGTACACTTGTATTGACAGTGATCTCTGCTCCCGGAAAAGGCTTGCCGGTGTCTATGGATTTCTCTTTCTGGCAGGAAAATACGATCGCGAAAAATGCCAGTAGCAGTAACAGGCAGGTACGGTTGTTTTTAAGTTGCATTTGTAACAGGTTGAATTGATGTCGCAATTTAGGCGGATTAACCCAGAATATCACTTCAAAACAAGCCTGCATCCGTTCAAATAATTTTTCCGGGATTGAATTATATTTGGAAGATGGCGGAAACTAAACAGCCAGATCGTATAAAATGGGGTTGGGAATTGTTACATTACTATTGATCATTGCTAACTGCGTGATTTCCTACCAGGGATTCAAAAGCAGGGACTTCATCGATAAATACAGGTTTGAAGTAGAAAAGGTGTTGTTGTACAAAGACTACAAGTGCATTGTTACCTCCGGTTTTATTCATGCCAACTGGACACATCTTATTCTGAATATGCTGGGCCTGTTTTTTATCGGGCAAGGTCTTGAAGCAGCTGTGGGGCCATTTGAATTCCTGCTCATTTACTTTGCAGGGCTTATCGGGGGCGATCTGCTTTCGCTACTGGTGCATAAGAAACACGGCAATTACAGTTCATTGGGCGCTTCCGGAGCCATAGGGGGGATCTTTTTTGCATTTATAGCGCTCTTTCCTTCCTCGCCTATCCGTTTGTTCCTTATACCCATCTCCTTCCCGGCATGGATCTTCGGCCTTGCCTATGTTGTTTATTCTATTTACGGCATTCACTCCCGCAAACAGAACATCGGTCACGAAAGCCATCTCGGCGGAGCGCTTGTTGGCATGTTTACAGCCATTATCTTTCACCCTTCCACTTTCCTTTATAACTATTGGGCAGTGCTGATCATTGCTATACCAGCGGTTGTTTTCATTTATATTATTGTTACGAGACCTCATGTGCTGCTTATCGATAACTATTTCTTCAGGAAGCAAAAGCCTTATTATTCCATCGATGAAAAATACAATCAGGACAGAACCAATAAACAACATGAGATAGACGATATCCTGGATAAAATAGGCAAAAAAGGAATCAACAGCCTGACAAAAGAAGAAAAACGGAAACTGGAAGAATACTCCCGTAGTTAAGCCGTCCTGTCTTTCCTGTAAATAATGTCCTTTTATGGCCAGGAGGAGCTCCCGTGGAATTTTTCGTTCTTTCTTGGTGTAATGGGTTGCGAACGAAAAATCTCATGTACGTTTGCGCACATTATACGCGGTTAGCTCCGGGCTTTACCATCTTAAACGGAACATGCAATGAAAATATCGGGTTTTACTATCATTAAAAATGCGGTTATCAGCGACTACCCTATTGTGGAAGCCATCCGGTCGGTTTTGCCTGTGGTAGATGAAATGGTAGTGTTGGTGGGCGATTGTAACGATGGTACCCGTGAATTGATAGCTTCTATTGGCGATCCGAAAATAAAGATCTTCGATTCCGTTTGGGACCAATCATTACGCCAGGGAGGTAAAGTACTGGCGGCAGAAACAGATAAAGCCTTTCAGCTTATTGCACCTGATGCAGACTGGGCATTCTATATCCAGGGCGATGAAGTAGCACATGAAGATTACTACCGCCAGATCAGGGAAGCTTGTATGGCGTATAAAGACGATAAAAGCATCGATGGGCTGGTATTCAACTATGTTCACTTCTATGGCACTTACCGGTATATAGGTGATAGCCGTAAATGGTATAACAAGGAAATACGCATCATTAAAAACGATAAATCCATCACCGCCTACCGCGATGCACAGGGTTTCAGAAGAAACGGGAAGAAGATAAAATGCAAGCTCATCGACGCTTATATCTATCATTATGGCTGGGTGAAAAGCCCTGCACAGATGAAAAAGAAAATGAAGGAATCTGCCAAATACTGGCTCGACAATGATACCGACCTGAATAACTTTCTTCAGTCCGAAGACATCTTCAATTTCGACGAGTTTGACTCCATTGAAGTATTCAAAGGCAAACATCCTGCTGTAATGCAGCAACGCGTGGCTTCGCAGTCATGGACTATTGAACTGGACACTTCCAGGAAAAGGTTCTCCTTTAAAAAATGGTTCCTTTATAAATTCGAGAAGTTAACAGGTATACGATTGTTTAGTTTCCGGAATTATACGACCTGAGTAATTCATATTTCCGGCGCGTGTACCAGGCATGTGCCCTGGCAATATCAAGTCCTGTTTTACCATCAAGAAAACCTGCCCTGAAAATGTAATTCTGCACAAAGTTGAATACGGGCGAGAAAAAGCGCTTGAATAAATGAGAAGGTTTTTTCTTTCCGGCATACTTTTCTGCGCTTAAACGGGCATACCGGTCTAATTTACTTCTGTAAGTATGAATATCTGGCGATGTAAAATGATGAATAGCGCCTTTCAGCTGTATTTCACGCGTTTCGCCCTCACACCTGATCTCTTCGTGTACAGGTGAATTATCCCAGCAGGCTTTCCGGCTATTAAAGACGCGTCTGATAACGCCACGTCCCCATTCGCCATGTTTTACCGCCTTGTCGCCAAGATAACTGATCCGCTTAATCGTATAAATAACAGTAGGATCCGACAGATCGGTCTGTTTCAGGCTTTCAATAAGTGTGTTGTCTATATATTCGTCGGAATCCAGGCTTAAGATCCAGTCATATTTTGCCTGCTTATTACCGAGGTTCTTGGTATCTCCATAACCCAACCAGGGCGTTTCTATAAGTACGGCATTGTGCGACCGCACGATGTTTAACGTACCGTCGGTACTGCCACTGTCTACCACTATAATATCATCTGTTAACGGCTGACAGGATTTCACCGCTTTCCCTATGGTTTGGGCAGAATTCTTGCAGATGATCACAACCGAAACAGAGACATTCTTCATGCGCGCAAGGTAAAAAAAATAGGTATAAGGCGCTTCGCCAAAACCAGCTTTAACGGGGGTTGTCGGTTAAATTGGCTTCTTTGAAGGTTTATGCGGCCACCTGCCTCCCGTTAGCTGAAAGGCTGTACTTTTATGCGTTCTCATTTAGTAATACCTGCATTTATTCAGAAATGAACACATATATCGTATTTCAAAGCTATGGGGCGCCTGCGTTACTGGATGAATGTAAATTCGCTCTCTTAAGATTGTATCGCATGCTGGGCGATCAAACCCCGCAGGTGGTAGTGTATACCGACCAACCTCATGAATTTGAACCTTTCGCCGCAATAGTACCCCTTACGATCCGTGAAATGAATGCGCAGCTTATCAGCCAGTGGAAAGGACAACACCAGTTTGTTCACCGGGTTAAAATAGAGGTAATAAAGGACTGCCTGGCGGGCAGACAGGGAAAACTTATTTATATGGACTCCGATACCTGTGTAACTTCTGCTTTACCGGACCTGCTGGAAAGGATAAGTGCGGCGCAGGTGGTATTTCATATACCGGAAGGGAAAATAGGTGCGGGAGGAAATCTTCATTTCAGGAAATGGAAGCAGTTCCTGCAGTCGGCGCCAAACCCGGCACTTCAATTCCCCGACCCTTTGCATATTGAAATGTGGAATGCCGGTGTCATTGGCCTGCATAACAGTCACCTGCCTTTACTGGACGAAGTGCTGGCGCTTACAGATGAACTTTACCCGCTTTTTCCAAGGCATACTGTAGAGCAATTTGCTTTTTGCTATACTTTTCAAAAGAACAATATCCATATTTCAGAAGCCGCCGACATCGTATTTCATTACTGGAACCTGAAAGAATTCAGAATATTGTTAGGCCGCTTCTTTACACAACATGCCGCAGTACCGCTGCAGGAGCTGGCAGCTTTAACCGATAGTATCCAGCCACAGCCAATAGTGAACGACAAGATGCAGTTTGAGCAATTACCGTTCTTTAAGAAAATAATACAGAAAGCCAAAGGCAATACCTGGTCTATCAACAGGTATTATGTTTAAAACAGTTGTCATGAATAAAGATCTGCCGCCTCTTGTTTCGGTTGTGATGTGTACTTACAATGGAGAGAAATACATCGATGAACAGATTACATCCATCCTGCAGCAGCGTTATGAAAACTTTGAGCTGATTGTTGCAGATGACCGTTCAACGGACAATACCTGGTCTAAGCTACTTTACTGGCAGCAGCAGCACCCCGAAAAAATAAAACTGTTTCAGAACGCGGTGAACCTTGGTTACAATAAGAATTTTGAGTCGGCCATTCAAAAGGCCTCCGGTGACTTTATCGCGCTTTCGGACCAGGACGATATCTGGTTACCTGAAAAGATAACGGCACAGATGGCTGCTTTCTCCGATGATACTATTGTATTAGTGCATAATAAGTCGGTACGCTTAGAAGGTAGCTCACTGAACTATAAGAAAGCCGCTCTTCAGCATCATTTCAGCGGGAACAGAACCCGGAAATTCTTTTTTTTCAATCATATCATGGGGCACGATATGATCTTCCGCCGGTCACTGGTGCAATATATTGTTCCTATTCCTGATAAAATGTCTTATGACTGGTGGATCAGCGTTGTAGCTACCTGCCTGGGTTCTGTAGTGTCTGTTGGCAGTTTCCTGGTTCACCATCGTATTCATGAATCCAATAATTTCTTCAGTTCGCAGGCTGCTTCAAAAAAGAAAGAGCTGGACCTTTATGAAACGTTACGCCTGTTTTCTGCTATTCCGGCGCTGAGAAAAGAAGATGCCCATTACCTGGCGGAACTGATCCCCCTGCTAGAACAGCAGAGTGTAACCAGCGACAAGCCGGCTTTTAACTGGAAACTGTTTCGTTTTTTATTAAAGCATAGTAAGGATATATTTGGACATAAAAGAAGATTGCTGCCGGCCCTGTCGTATCTGAAAAATGCAATCAAATACTCAAAAATGAGCTTCAAGGGCCGGGGTATTTCTATTTAGTGGTTTAAACTGTGTAAGATGGACTTCCTGCATGCCCTTGCAAACAGAGATTACAAGACAATTGCGCGATTGATATCCCTTGCCGAGAATCAGGTACCGGGTATTGAAAAAACTTTGCGCGGCCTTTCGCAGCAGTCCGTTCCGGTTATTGGAATTACCGGACCACCCGGTGCAGGAAAAAGCACTATCACCGACGCCCTCATCGGGCAGATCGTTGCTGAAGATAAAACGGTGGCCGTTCTTTGCGTAGACCCCTCTTCCCCGTTTAACCTGGGCGCCTTACTGGGCGACAGGATCCGCATGAGCAACTGGTACACACATCCCAATGTATTTATCCGTTCACTTGGTTCCCGTGGCAGCCTGGGAGGTTTGCAGGCTGGAATTGTAGATGTCATGCATATCCTGAAAGCCGCCGCCTTTGATTATATCCTGGTGGAAACAGTTGGGGTTGGACAAAGTGAAATAGAGATTGCCGGGCTGGCAGACCTTACTGTCATGATCCTGGTGCCTGAGGCCGGCGATGATATTCAGACCCTGAAAGCAGGTATCATGGAGGTGGCCGATCTGTTTGTGGTAAATAAAGCAGACCGTCCTGCTGCGGATACTTTTATAAAGAACCTGGCTGCTGCGCTTAGTTTTAAACCCGGAAACAAACAGGTTCCCATTCTGAAAACCATAGCATCGCAAAAGGAAGGTACAGCGGAACTTTTTGCCACTATAAAAAAGCATTGGATCTCCGGGATTTCCAATGATAAAAAGAACTGGCTATTGGCGGAAAAGGCTTTCCTGCTGATCCAACAGAAGCGAATGAAGGATATTACCCGCGTCCGTTTGTATGAAGAGATAAAACAAACAGGGATCACAAACCTGTACACCCTGGTTGCAAAGTATATGACAGAATAGAAATTAACTTACCTGGCGTTCGCGTTTCCACCAGCGGTAGCCTATGATGAACATGATCAATAATGGTGTAGCCATCAGGTACAGGATACCGCCATTCAGTCCCTTTGCCGGGCCTTCACCCAGCTGCATAGCCGTTTTTGTACAAATAGAACACTGCGCCTGCAACTCCTGAATAAAGGTAATTACTGCGATAATAACCGTGAGGCATACCCGCTTCTTCATCCGCTCCTATTTAAAAGTGATACCGCAAATTTACATAATCCAGTCAAGATAATTGTCACGATGTATGGTTGTGAAAGAGGCCTCCGGGTATGCTTTTGCAAAAGCAGCGGGCACTTTAGCCTGCTTCTCCAGCCATTTTAAATTCGTATGCTGTAGTAGTGCCTTCCGTTTCCTCTGTAAGATCTATCTCCTGCTGATCACAAGTACGCCAGAAATAGCTGTTTATATAAGCTTGCCGGTAAGCATTGTATTTGCTTCTTTCTCCCTGAATATAACTTTCCCACAAAGCTCCCGTGTTTTGCCGTACGGACAGTAATGAAAAACTATTCAAATAGCTGAACTGACGAATTTTGCATTGATTCCGTCAGTTAACTGACGGAATTATGATTTTTAGTTGTCCGGGGGTAAACAAAAAGGGCATATCTAACGATACGCCCTTTTAAGTATTCACTCATTAAACACTTACGCTTCTTCAGTCTTCATTGAACGGCTTACACGTTTACGCTCTTCTTCATCGAGAATCACCTTACGCATACGGATATTGTTAGGTGTTACTTCGATACACTCATCCTGCTGAATGTATTCCATACATTCTTCGAGGGTAAGCAATGTTTTAGGAGCGATGTTGGTGGCAGCGTCACTACCGCTTGCACGCATGTTGGTTAATTTTTTACCTTCAATAGCGTTTACGATAAGATCGCCTGGTTTAATATGCTCGGCAATGATCTGGCCTGCATACACCTCTTCTCCCGGATCAACGAAGAAAGTTCCCCTGTCCTGTAATTTATCGATAGAGTAACCTGTGGTAGTACCGGTTTGTTTTGCCAGCAATACACCATTGTTACGGCCAGGGATAACACCTTTCCAGGGTTTATATTCATTAAAGCGGTGCGCCATAACAGCTTCACCGGTTGTTGCTGTAAGCATTTGCGTACGTAAACCGATCAAACCACGGGAAGGGATTTCAAATTCCAGGTGTTGCATTTCACCTTTTGTTTCCATCACGTGCATTTCACCTTTACGACGGGTAACAAGGTCAATTACCTTGCTCGCGAATTCCTGGGGAACGTCTACTACCAGGTTTTCGTAAGGTTCCATTTTTTTACCGTCGATGGTTTTAACAATTACCTGGGGCTGACCCACAGTTAATTCATACCCTTCACGGCGCATGGTTTCTATCAATACGCCCAGGTGCAGGATACCACGACCGTATACCAGGAAGGTATCACCGTTGTCGGTATCTTTTACCCTGAGGGCAAGGTTCTTTTCAGTTTCCTTCATCAGGCGGTCACGGAGGTGACGGCTGGTAACGAATTTACCGTCCCTGCCAAAGAAAGGAGAGTTGTTGATGCTGAAGGTCATGTTCATGGTAGGCTCATCAACGCTGATCACCGGAAGTGCTTCCAGGATCTCAGCATCGGAGATGGTATCACCGATGTTGAAGCCTTCCAGACCTACTACTGCACAAAGGTCGCCCGCCAGTACTTCGGTCACCTTACGTTTGCCCATACCTTCGAATACGTATAATTCGCGTACTTTTTGTTTCTTAACAGAACCATCAGCCTGCATCAATGCGATCTGCTGACCTTCTTTGATAGAACCACGGGCTACTTTACCTACGGCAATACGGCCAAGGAAAGAAGAGTAGTCGAGGGAAGTGATCTGCATTTGCAATGCACCTTCGCTAACGGTAGGTGGCGGAACAAATTTCAGGATACCATCCATCAGGACATCAATATTTTCAGTAGGAGTCAATGAATCATTGAACCAGCCGTTTTTACCGCTACCATAGAAGGTAGGGAAATCGAGCTGTGCTTCGGTAGCGTCGAGGTTAAAGAACAGTTCGAAAACTGCGTCATGCACCTCGTCGGGGCGGCAGTTTGGCTTATCTACTTTATTGATAACAACGATAGGCTTCAGGTTCAGCTGTAAGGCTTTCTGAAGAACGAAGCGTGTTTGAGGCATTGGGCCTTCAAAAGCATCGACGAGAAGGATAACACCATCGGCCATCTTCAGTACACGCTCCACTTCACCTCCAAAGTCGGCGTGACCAGGAGTATCTATTACGTTGATTTTTACATCTTTATACGTAACCGCGGCATTTTTCGAGAAAATGGTGATGCCACGTTCTTTTTCCAGGTCGTTGCTGTCCATGATCAACTCACCTGCATCCTGGTTCTCACGGAATACCTTGGTACTTTTTAAGATATTGTCTACCAGCGTTGTTTTTCCGTGGTCAACGTGTGCGATAATCGCAATGTTTCTTATGTCCATAAAAATTTGACGGGTTTGAGACCAAGCTCTAGTAATATTACGTTTTAAGCCTCAAATTGGCCGCAAAGGTACTAAAATGCAACCGGCTGGTGAAATGAAAACGGTCTCTGATTGCATTTTTCACCTAAATTTAAAGCAGGACGGCTAAAACCACACGCATCGCACCTTATCGGCGTAGTTCGAACGGTTCAAAAATTTGGTTTTAAAAGACGCTGTAAGCTCCAAACCTCCCTTTAAACGGGATGCAGTGCGTAATCTCGACAGGTTTAAATCGTAGCTTAATCCAAAAGACCAGTCATACATATCTAATTTAACCACAGGGCATAACGCATCATTCCAGCGGAAAAAGCCCCCGAAATAGATCGACAGGCTCCGGGCATCCTCATCATAATCCTGTGCAATGTCGGTTCCGTACATCACCCCACCCAGGAACTGGCGGTTTCCGCCCTGCGAGAAATAGTCGGCATATAATATTACCCGGTTAAAATCGGATGTAGGTAAGGTTACCCCGGCGTTCACCACATATTTTTTATCGAGATGAACGTTTGAATTACTGGTATAGAAAGCCACTTTGGGTTTATTGAAATGAAATAAAGCCACTCCCAAGTAGAAACGGGCGTTCTCGCTAAATCCGCTGCTCAGGGTAACGCCTGTGCTGGCGTCCCAGTAGTTAAACCCTGTACGCTCAAATAGCTGCTGGGTAGGAACATTGGGATTATAAACACCGTCGACGTACTGATCATCCATTCTTACCTTGGTAGGATCGAACTGGCTGTTCACCGGGCCGGCCATGAAAGCAACGGAAAGATAATCATCGGTATTACCGCTCAGGGACTTATGATAGTTTACTACTGGCAGGATCTGGGTTCGTTTGAGCTTAATATCACCTGCTACATCGTGTGTTGCCTGTAAGCCTAAGGTAAGCCAGTCGTCCCATTGGTTAAGCGGAAATTTGACTTCTGCACTTAATGCCGATGTCTGGTAGGGAACAGTAATACTTGCCCACTGGTTGCGGAAAGCGCCGCTGATACGCATATCGCCTGTAAAAACACCCGCCAGCGCCGGGTTACGCAAAAGTGGTTTTTCATAGAATTGCGAAAAAGTAAGATCCTGTGCCCATGTCTTTGCTACAGCCATGAAAAACAGTACCGTTACCATAGTTTTCAACTTCAGATTCATAACGCGTCTTTTAGTAATAAAGCCGGGCTGCCGTTTCCGGCGCCCGGCTTTCGTTTTATTTTAATATCGCCACATTGCCTTTGTAAGTGAACATCTTATCGTCTTCACATATTACCTCGCATGTGTACACATATACTTCAGGTGAGGCCGGCACTCCATTCACCCGGCCATCCCATCCAAATGCTTTTTCATTTGGCGGGAAGTTGGCTTTGTCGAATACCATTTGTCCCCAGCGGTTGAAGATGCGGAACGATTTCACCTGCTTGATACCCTTGCCTCTTACCATCAGGATGTTATTGCTGGTTCCTGTTGGAACAAAAGCGTTGGGAATAAACACCTGTGTATTCTCGCAGAACGATGTAATGCAGATGGTGTCCCTGGCTTCGCAATGGAACACGTTCTCTGCGATTACCGAGTAACAAGCGTTTTTCTTAATAATGGCTGTTGGCAGTGCACAATCTGCGCAGCTCAGTTCTTTGGCGGGCGCCCATGACCATTTAGTGATAGGCCCGTTGCTAACTGCAGCAGCCAGTTGCAACTCTGTTCCTGTTGGCAATACCTTATCCGGGCCCAGTGACACTTTAGGCCAATTGCCTACTGTTATGGTAATGGTAGCCACATCGCGGAAGCAGTTCTTTTCATCGGTGCCTTCAACACGGTAAGTGGTAGTTAAAACAGGCGACGCCACAGGCGCTGCAATATTTGACACACTCAGTGAGGCGGCCGGAGTCCAGGTATACCTGTAAGTACCTTCTGCTTTCAACTGTACCGACTGGCCCACACATATCGTATCGTTTGGCGATACTGCTATTTTCGAAGGCTGTATCACATTCACGGTAACACTATCGCTGCTTACGCAACCGTAGTTGTTCATGCCTGATATTACATATTGTGTGGTAGCAGCAGGGCTGGCGACAGGATTAGCGCAACTGGTACAGGAAAGCCCTTCGGTAGGTGTCCATGCTACTGTAGTGGCGCCGGCTGCTCCGAGTTGAGCGCTTTGGCCTTTACAAATTGTAACATCCTTACTGATGCCTATTACCGGTGTCGGGTAAATAGTCATCGGCGATTTAACGGTATCGTAGCAACCATACTCTGTTCCGGTAATAAGCGTTGCCTGATAGATGCCACTGGTTGCATATTTGTTTTTCACGGTAACACCATCGGCTGTGGTGCCATTGCCGAAGGTCCAAGAATATAACGTTACAGGATCATCAGAAGTTACGACAGCTGTATATACAACCTCCTGCTGCACACAACCGCTGGCGCTGTTAACGATAGCTGCTTTCGGGTGGCGGTGTGGCTGGGCGTAGACCGGTGTGGTTACAGTATCCTTACAACCACTTACACTTGTAATGATAAGCGTTACCGGCCAGCTGTTGGTGCTGGTATAAGTATGCTGTGGCTGAGCGGAGGTTGCAGTACCGCCATCGCCAAAATCCCATGCCCTGGCGGCGATACCGAATCCTGAACGTGAGGTGTCCTGGAAGGCTATAACGCTATTGCCGCAACCTTGCTGCTGTACCTGGCTAAAGCCGGCTTTATAATAATCCACTTTTATCTGGTCCTGACCTTTTAACCATATACCGCAATCATTACGACGCAGCTGCACTGAAGGCGTGTAGGTTCCGGATTGTTTATAAACGTGATATACTATATTATCGTTGGTAACAAGCGTATCGCCGTCGCCGAATACCCAGGTATAACCTGTAGTGCGTACTGCGTAAGCTTCGAAACGCACAGGTTTATCTTTACAGATATAACCGAAGTCGTAGTTAAACTGTCCTTCCGGACCCTTTATCTCTACTGTTTTCGATGCGATGTAAGTACAGCCATGCGGATGAAGCGCTTCCATGGTAACGGTATAGTCGCCGTTTGCAGTGTAGGTATGTGTTACTACATCACCGGTAGCATTACTTCCATCGCCAAAGTTCCATTTGGTTAAAGCGGAAGGTTTGGTGGTGTTGGTAAATGTGATAGTGAAGGGAACACACTCACCCAAAAGCGTGCTGGCCGTGAAATCACCTGTCAGCGATGGTATTACCTTAACAGGTTTGGTGATACTTGCTTTACAGGAGATACCTCCGCTGTATTGGATCGCGCCCTCCATTGTTACATTGTAGGTATTGGCGGCTGTATACGCATGTTTCGGATCGGTGAGCGTTGATGTTTTACCGTCGCCGAAACTCCAGGTAATCCCGGTAACGGGATCGCTTTCGTTACGGAACGTGACAGAGTCTCCTATACATACTTCCCCGGGAACAGCAGTGAAGGTTACCTTTGGCGTTGCCAGTACTTCCACATTTTCGTAACCCGTAGTATCGCTACATCCGTTTGATGCCACAAGCGTGATCTGATACTTGCCCGGCTGGGTAAACTCATGGGAGATGGTTTCTATGCCGTTGGTAGTGTTCAGCTGGTTACCATCGCCAAAATCCCAATGGAAGGCATTGGCGCCGCGGGTGTTATTGTTGAAGTTCACTTTTAACGGGGCGCAACCAATACGTTCGTCGCCATTGACAGCCATATTCAATCTTACTGTATTAGGTGATACTACCAGGTTGTAGATCAATTCATCGGTGCCGCATTCGTTCACCGCCACCAGTTTTATCTTATAGGTTTGAGGTGTGTAAGTAATAAAGGTATGTTCAACAACACCTGTGGAAGTAGTGACCGTATCGGCGCTGCCGTCGTCAAAACTCCAGGTATAGGTTGTTCTTTCGCCCATTGAATTATTGTTGAATACAACATGGAACGGAGAACAACCACTTGTTTTGGAAGGCGTGAATGCTGCCTTGGGTTTTGACCTTACTGTAATGGGTACTATAAATTCATCGGTGGTACAAGCCGTTGTTATTGCGAGTTTTGCATGATAAATGGTATCTCTTCTTTCAGGGTTTATATCATATTCAATTTCGCCCGGATCGTATTCGGAAGAAGTTAAGCCATTTCCAAAATCCCAGGCATAACTCATGCGGGTGCTTGAAAGAGAAGTGTTGGTAAACTTCACTTTAACGGGGCCGCAACTGTTATCGGGGCTTACAGTAAAGGATGGATTGGCTGGTGCGGCAGAATAGAACTTCATATCCATACTGTCGGCCTTACAACCGAATTTGCTTGTTACAACCAGTTTAACAGTGACAGATTCGTCTGCTTTAGCGATCGTATAACCCGGGAAAATGGCATGTGTGCCTATTTCCTTATCATCCACTTTCCAGGTATAAACGTCATTGCGATCCGGGAACTCTGATGTTGCTATATTCTGTGCAGTAATATTAAAAGGGGCACAACCATTTGTTTTCAATGCAGAGAACAACGCCCTGGCATCGGGGTTCACCGTTTTGGTGATGGTATTGATGGTATTGTTTTGCAGGCCGCTACATAAGACGGTGCTTACTATCCTGCGATACTGAGTCGTTTGTGTAAGTATGCCGGGATCATAGTTCTGGCTGGTGGCTCCGGGGATCACTGCCCAGGTACTACCGTTATCAATGCTTTGTTCCCAGACATAAATGTAAGTGTTGTCGCCACCGGCAGGCAGGCTACCCTGGATCTCTGCAGCTGCCGTGTTAGTACAGATCGTTTCATTAGCCGACAGTGTATTATTTGCCAGGCCGGGTTGTACCGTTACTTTGGTAGGATCACTGTAAGTGTCGCACGGACCGGAAATAACATGGCGGCGCACATATACAGTTTTAGTGCCAATAAAGCTAAAATCAGCAGCAGTTGCATTGGTGCCAAAGTCTTTCCAGGTTATTTGGTTGTCATCGCTGTATTGCCACTGGTAAACATAGTGACCGGTACCTTTACCACCACTCACTTCCTGGCTCAGGATATTTACCAGCTGGCCTTCGCAAATGGTAATTGGCGTATTGTCGATCTTATTTACAAGCGGGGGATACACAGTTATGATCACTTCATCTTTTGCAGGCGGACAGGTGCCTTTATTGTCTATTTCCCACTGGAATTTATAAATGCCCGGTACAAGGCCGCTTATATCAAGTTGCGGCTTATTGAGATCACTTAGCGTCACTGCAGCGCCTTCTGTCTGGGACCATGTACCTGTTTCGCCAGCTGCCACAGCATTGGCTTGTAAGGTAGCATCGGTGCTGTTACACAATTCCTGATCGGGGCCTGCTTTTGCTATTGTAACCGGAGGCTTAATAGTAATAGTTGCTGGTGTTGAATAAACCGGAACGGTACAGAAACCATTAACGATCACCGCACGGAAGGTGGTTGTTTGCGGCAGGTTTTTGTACGGCAACGAGGTTTGCGTATTCGCAATATCTGTCCAGTTCGTTCCTCCGTCAATGGACGACTGCCATTTATTAACGGAACCGAAATAGCCGTTCAGAGTTAAGTTGTCGTCATCTGTGCCCTTACAGTAAGTAGCATCTTTTTCTGTGGTGCCGCCGATAGCGCTGGATGAAATAGTGACTGTTACACTCGCACTTTTAACCGGACAGGGGTCGTTACTTACACTCCAGTTGAACTTATATACGCCGGTAGTAAGGTCCGATAAATTCAATACGGGCTTGGTAACATCGCTCATTGTGGCTGTATTCACACCGGGCAGTTGTTCCCATTTACCTTTCTCGTTTCCAACAGGCGTATTACCTGTTAATGTGGCTGTTGACACATTACATAGTTTGAGATCGCTGCCTGCATTTGCTGCCGAAACAGGTTCTACCACGGTAATTTCGGTGGGGGTAGAATAGGCCTCGGGGCAGGACCCGTTTTTAACACGCGCCCTGAACCAGGTGGTAGCAGTAAGATTTGAATAACCGTAATCTGTTACATTGGCGTTACCGACATCGGTCCAGGGACCGTTTTTGCCGGAGGCTGTTTGCCATGATACCACCGTGCCTACATGGCCGGTAAGTTTAACGGTTCCGTTATTGATACTCTTACATACTTTATCATCGTCGCCGGTGGTTCCGCCAACAGTTGGCGCTGATACAAATGCCCTGACAGATGGCGTTTCAATAGTTGCAGGACAACTGCTGTTGGCGCCCGAAGAAATGACAACGGCTCTTACATCAAAGGTATCCTGCACATTCGGGAATTGAATGGTGGCGGTGGTATTGGATATATCCTGCCATGTTCCTCCATGTTCCGGATCAGGATTATATTGCCATTTTGAAATTGCACCTGTAAAGCCTGAAAGTGTAAAGTCGATGTTTGAGCCGGCACATACTTTAGGCGTTGTTGTAATTACGCCGCCACTTACTGGTGTTTCATACACTTCTACCGTTACTTCATCGCTTTTCGAAGGGCAGCCAGCATCTCCTGCTACTGTCCATTTTAATATATAGGTTCCGGGGTTTGAGAACGAAAACTCGGTGTTAGCCGTAGTTGTACTTTTAAAACTATAAGTACTGCCTGCAGGCCTTGAAGTAATGGACCAGGTACCTGTTTCATAAGAGCGTGTCACTGCTGCTGCTCCAAGGGTTACCTTGTTGCTGGCAGAACCGCTTTCGAATGTACAGAATACAATGTCTTTACCGGCATCAGGCGCTGATACTTCGGGACGCACATAAATAGTTACATCGTCGTCGGAAGCCGGACAGGTATTGCCGTCTCCTGTGATGGTCCACTTGAAAGTATATTCATTGCCTTCCTGCAAGCCGGTTACACGTGTATTATAGATAGCAGGATTTACAATTGCAGCAGCCGGTGTTGATGTCAAAGTCCATTTACCCGTTCCTACGGTTGGGGTATTACCGGCGAGTGTTACTTCTGTTGCCTGGCATAACTTCTGGTCCGTTCCTGCTTTCGCAGCAGTAACTCTCGGCCGTACTTCTATCGATTGGGTTGCAGGGTCGCTTAAACAACCTTCAGGGCTTTTGGCGGTGATGGTATAGGTTACTGTACCCGGATTATTAGAGGTATTAGACAACTGATCTTTAATCGTTACAATATTGGATGCGTCTGTAGTTCCCCCGGCTTTATTGCCGGTAACGGGCGTTGTTGCAGGTGTTGTCCATGCGTAAAACGTATTGCTTATTGTACTCTCAAGTTTAATGGAAGTTGAATTGCCGCTACATATAATTGTTTCGTCGGGCTTAACGGTTAATGTTGGCCTGGGGTGTACCGTAACTGTATAAGTATAAGAAGTTCCTGTACAATTATTGGCATACGGCGTGATTGTGTATTCAACAACCGCCTTTACAGCGTTTGAGTTGTTGGTAAGCGGTTCTGTAATAGGATTGGTAGTTGCCGTTACCTGGTTATGGAACCCGGTAGCGCTTCCTTCTATCAGCTTGGCAGTCCAGGTAAATGTGCTGCCTATAACGGAAGATACCGGCTGGTAAGTTTGCTTGCCTTCCGAACATATTTTATCTGTTGCATTAGTACCGAAGTTGTCGGGGAAAAATTTCACTTTGATGGTATCTTTCTCCACCGGGCATACGCTGTTAACAGGCGTTACAGTATAGGTAAGGATTACAGAGCCGTTTTTCTTATCGTTGGTTCCGAATTTATAATCTGTATTATCGGTAGTGGTTTTTGTAAACGTACCGTCGGCGCCTGCATTTTGCGACCATACAGTACCACTTGCTGCTCCGCCGTTGTGCTGGCCTTCGAGGTTGATGCTGGTTGCGTCATAACACAAGGTTATGCCCCTGGCAGGTTTTGTAATGCTAACAGAAAGCGCCTGAGAAAATGTAATATCCTGTGAAGCTGTATTGTCGCCGCAGTCGTTTCCGAACTTCACTGTTACCGTGTATTTCGCGTAGTCCTTAAACTTAATAGTAGGATAGCGGTCTGTGGCCGACGAGTTCACCCATTCAAAAGCACCACCTGTAACGGTCCATTGATAAATACCATTTGTAGTGCTATAGTCAGGGAAATGGTTGGGCGTGTTCTTGGAGAACTCCAGTGTTTGCGTACCACAATACACCTTGGCGGAAGGCAGGCTTACACTATTTTGATATACATTCACCTTTTGATTTTTGCTGAACGTACCGCATGAATTAGATACGTTATGCTTTATATAGTAAGTGCCTGCTTTTTTAAATGTAAAAGTAGGATAAGAGCCGGTGAGTGCTTTATCGGCTATATAGCTTGAGGTAGGTGCATCTTTACCAGTGACACTGTCTATTATTTGCCAGCTTTCTGTAAAGGGGATTGCAGCATTGCAGAAAAACTTACCTGTAGCTGTATCCTGGCTGGTTTTTACCGGTGTATTGTTGTTTACACAGACCCAGTTCTTGTCTATTTTAAAATTGGGATCCGGTTCATCTTCTATACATATGGTTTTGGTTATAGATGTGTCTTTACAAGCCAGGTTTGACATTTGCAGCGTAACAGTATGTATACCTGTTTTGGTAAATGTATAGTCGAGATTTGGTGGAGTAGCGGTTGGTTGTTCATCCTGCGTTTTGGATACTCTGATTCCGTCTACAAACCAGATAAAGGTGGCTAATCCGGAGCAATCGTAAGAAAGAGTACCCTTGCCGATCAAGCTGGTATTGGTGAATCTAACCTTTTTGTTTACGCAACTGGGATTGTTATAGGTAAAGCGGGGTTCGGGTCTTTCATAGACCAGGATACTGGTTCCGATATTTGTATTGGGGCAAACGCCACCTGTAAACGGTTTTGAAAACCTGATGGTTACATTAAACTTATTATTTGTGTTGCCGCAGGATGTTTTCTTATATACGTGTTCAATTGTTCCCTTCAGCAATTCCATGAGCTGGTAGTAAGTATATACTTCGCGGGCAGTACCATCGTCCCAGTCGATGTAGTATTGCATACCCTTGTAGTTATCCCCGATACCTTTAATGTTATCTGTGGCAATACCAAGTTTTACAGTATCCAATGAATTGGTACATCTGTCGGGTTTGCCCGGGTTGGAGAGATTCAAGGATGCGTTGTTGTTAACGATCGTGTATGACTTGCTTGACTTTACGCCGCCCTTTTCCGCAGTTACAATAAAAGTATAGTCTGTAAGGTCTGTAAGGTCCAGTTTCCAGCTGTTATTAGCGGCATCAAACGGTACATTAATCGCTGCTCCGGTAGCGTTGTTAATGAGTACACCCTGAACAGTTGCTCCTGTGGTGGATGTATTGTTAAGAACAATCTGGTTTTTAATGTCACCGGCGCACCATCCAAAAATTGCGTTGGTTTCCAGTACAAGATAGGAGTAAAGGGGGGTAACCGATGCCGTTACCGGTGATCCGGCAGCTATGGTGATAGTACATTCGGCGCTGGTTGTTGCTGGTTTGCTGGTGGTGATACGGATCTTGTAAGTGCCTGGCGGCGTGCCAGCGGGTATTAAACCCTGTATTTGCGGGGTATAAATACCGGTAAAAGAACCAATTGGGGTTGTACTGACAAAATTTCCCGCTGCATTCGATAGATACACCTGGAATTTGTTGGTACTATCTGTGATCACTTCTGTTGTTTTGACCGGGATACCAATGGTTCCGCCGGCAGCGTATGGACCTGCCGGAATATTGGCGCAATCAATGTTTGTTTTTTGCGCCAATGACCCGAAACTCAAGGTCAGCATGGTGAAAATCAACAGTAAGCAGGGGATGTGCCTGAATGGGGGGCGTGTTTTGTTTTTCATACAAATTGAGATATGGGCGATCATTTAAAATGAACTCGTCGTCTTGTAGTCTTAGCTTCGCTTTTGGGTGATAAATTCAGGATAAGGTAGGCAGGTATTGCAGTTCGTCTTTTCACTTAAACAAGGGTGTATAATTTGCATCATTCCGGGTGAACGGGTTGTATAATAAAATCCACATTGCGGTTTATCAAGAACCCTGCCCCTGCTGTCTTTTTGTCTTCCCTCAAATGAGGGTCATCGTTAAGAAGGTGGTAAATTCCTGCCATTGGCCAGAATAATTCTATTTGGCGATATTATTGAGTATTTTTGGCCTTCGGATTCGCTTTACCCTATGTGAAAGAACAGTTTATCTAACGATTTTTTAAAGACATGAGTTACACATCAGAAACACTACCTCCTGTGGCAGAAAGAAACAGCACTATGGCAGAGGGGGGTGGAAGCAAAGGCAGAAAACGAAAATTCGTTTATCTCGTAAACCCTATCTCAGGAACCTCTAAAAAAGAGGCGCTTGTAAAGCTGATCAAATCTATCAGCAAGCAGCGCAAACTGAGCTACGAAATAATTCCCACAAGTTCAACAGGCAACTACGATTATCTCGCCGACCGTATTATTGAAGAGGAAATCACGGATGTAGTTATTGTAGGTGGCGACGGTACAGTTAACCAGGTGATAGGTGCGCTTCGCGGCCTGCCTGTGCGTTTTGGCATTATCCCTTTCGGCAGCGGAAATGGTCTTGCCCTTTCAGCGGGTATTCCCAAAAAGCCCAAGGAGGCATTTGAACTTATTCTTTCGGGGAATGCTCATCCGGTAGATGGCTTTATGGTGAATGATAAGTTTTCCTGTATGCTCACAGGCCTTGGTTTTGACGCACAAGTGGCGCATGACTTTGCCGCCAGATCGTCACGCGGGCTTATGACATATACGCAGCAAAGTATCATCAACTATTTTAAAGCGCAGCCTTACCAGTTTGAAATTGTGCTTGATAATATTTCTTTCTTTACCGATGCCTTTTTCCTTTGCGTAGCCAACAGCAACCAGTTTGGCAACAATTTCACCATTGCCCCGCTGGCGAGCCTGCAGGACGGACTGCTGGATATTGTGATTGTTCAGAAAATGAGTAAAGCCAGGCTGCCTTTTGCCGTACTCCGGCAGATCAGGGGTAATAACAAACTCCAGCAGCTGGTGGAGGACATGGCCAATAAAAACGTACTCTATTTTCAAACGCCCTCCATTACCATCAAGAATCTGAAGCTGGCGCCTATGCATATTGACGGGGAGCCCCGGGAAACTGAGGAATCACTGAAAATAGAGATCCTTCCGCGTTGCTTTCAGCTCATCCGCAACGTGTGATAAAAAAAATGACAAACCATTAACCTTTGCTTACTTTTGTTGGAAGTAAGCATTTGAAGGAAGATTTTATGGAATATAATACCGAAAGAAATTATCTAACAATGAAAGAATACGGCCGTCATATTCAAAAGATGGTCGATTATCTTTTAACCATAGAGGATAGAGAAACGCGTCAGCAGCAAACCAAAGTGGTAATAGAGCTGATGGGATTTCTGAATCCACATCTGAAGAATGTGGAAGATTTCAGGCATATGCTCTGGGACCACCTTTTTTATATCAGCGATTTTAAACTGGATGTAGACAGTCCGTACCCGGTTCCTTCAAAAGAAACTTACAAAGCCAAGCCACAGCCGCTGCCTTATCCTAAAAGGTATCCGAGGTATTCGCACCTTGGCAAGAACCTGGAGGTGGTGATCGATAAAGCGCTGAAAGAAGAAGACGGCGAGAAAAAAGCAGGTTTTGCCCATGCGATAGCTTACTATATGAAGCTTGCTTATTCCAACTGGCATAAAGAACTTGTTCATGACGATGCTATCCGTGCCGAAATGAACTCTCTTACCGGTGGTGAGCTGGAATTCAGCAATACGCCGTATATCAAACACCGTCCTGCGCCGTTCGAGCGCGACGAGTACCGTACACCTGCGCGTGGCGGCCGCCATCAGAACTTCAAGAGCCGTGGTAACAACAACAATAACAATCGTAACAACGGCGGCGGCAACAATCGCGGCGGTGGCGGCAACAACGCCAATCGTAGCAACAACGGTAATAACAACCGTAACCAGAATTTCAAAAAGCGATTTAAGTAGCACTTAATATCCTAACACATTATGGCTTCTTTTGAAGTAAAAGGTGGTAATAAACTGAATGGTACTATTGTGCCCCAGGGTGCAAAAAACGAGGCGCTCCAGATTATCTCCGCAGTACTGCTCACCGCAGAAGAGGTGACAGTTTCGAACATCCCCGATATTCTCGATGTAAACCTACTTATAGAACTGCTTGAGGATATGGGCGTTAAAGTATCACGGCCTTCCCGTGATACCTGCATCTTCAAAGCGGATGCTGTTGACGCTGATTATCTTGCTTCAGAGGCTTTCCGCAATAAAGGCGGCAAGCTCCGCGGCAGTGTTATGGTTGCAGGGCCTATGCTTGCCCGTTTCAAAAAGGCTTTTATTCCCAAACCCGGTGGTGATAAGATAGGCCGCCGCAGGCTTGATACCCATATTATAGGATTTGAGAAACTGGGCGCCCAATTCGATTATCATGACGAAGAAGGGTTCTTCCAGCTCAGTTCTCCGCGTTTGAAAGGCACTTTTATGCTGCTTGACGAGCCTTCTGTTACGGGCACTGCCAATATTGTAATGGCGGCAACCCTTGCTGAAGGAACGACCACTATTTATAATGCTGCCTGCGAACCTTATGTTCAGCAGCTTTGCAAAATGCTCAACAGCATGGGCGCCCGGATCAGCGGAATAGGCAGTAACCTGCTTACTATTGAAGGGGTTACAGCACTTGGAGGCACCTCGCACCGGATGCTGCCTGATATGATAGAGGTGGGTAGTTTCATTGGGATGGCTGCCATGACTCAAAGTGAGATCACTATTAAAGGTGCGGGTGTTGAACATCTTGGCGTTATTCCGGATAAATTCCGGCAGCTGGGTATACAGCTTGAGATCAGGGGTGACGATATTTATATTCCTGCCCAGGAAAAATATGAAATAACAACTTTCCTGGACGGTTCCGTACTAACCGTTTACGATCATCCCTGGCCGGGCTTTACTCCTGATTTGCTGAGCATTATGCTTGTTGTAGCTACGCAGGCGGTGGGCAGTGTGCTTATTCATCAGAAGATGTTTGAAAGCCGTCTTTTCTTTGTCGATAAATTACTTGACATGGGGGCCCAGATCATTCTTTGTGATCCTCACAGGGCAACGGTTATTGGTCTTGGCAGAAAACATAAACTTCGCGGGATCACCATGAGCAGCCCGGACATACGTGCGGGACAGGCACTGCTTATTGCGGCGCTCAGCGCTGAGGGGACGAGCATTATCCAGAATATCGAGCAAATAGACAGGGGTTACCAATATATTGACGAGCGCCTTCGCCAGCTTGGCGCCGAGATAAGGAGGTTGTAGGCATCCGAAAACAGGTGACCTTCGCCATTTTGTACCGGGATAGGGAGGTTGCGGGTATTGGGATAACAAGGAGCTTTCCTTTCACCAGTCCGGCGCCGGGATAGAGAGTTTGCGGGTATTGGGATGGCTGGTTAGGGGAAAATGCTGCCATCCGGAGAGCCCCGGACGGAGCAAGTGCGATGCAAGTGCGATGCAAGTGCGATGCAAGTGCGATACCAGTGCGATGTAAGTGCGATACCAGTGCGATGTAAGTGCGCTGTAAGTTCGGTTTAGGTATACTGATGGCATATCCATGGCATACCCCCTATTTGTACCGGACGGCATATCCATGGCATACCCGCGGTTTGTACCGGACTTTAAAAAGCCAGACGGGCTGACCGAAACAAATTGGTCAGCCCGTCTGGCTTTTTAGTTGTTGTTATTTAAAGAAGATGGCAATTGTGGGGACTATGCCATTATTTGTGCTCTATGGCGTCGGCTATCCGGCGGCGGGCGGCTTTGGTATTGAAGGGCTCTACCTTGGTGAAACGTTTGAGGCCTATATGCATCATGCGGAGTTCATCGCCTTCGGCGAAGGAGTTGAGGGCGTCTTTGCCGGATTTGTTGATGCGGTCGGCAGCGTCGTAAAGATAAGTTCTCATGATATCGAGGGTGAGGCTATTGGCGGCTTCACCGGATTGGCCGACGAGTTTCATTGCTCTTAACAGGGCGCTTTCGGCGTGATAGGTTTCTATGGCCATATCGGCGATGTGCATGAGTAATTCCTGTTCTTTATCGAGGCCCATCATGAATTTCTGAACGGCGGCGCCGGCAGTCATAAGGATCGCCTTCTTGAAGTTGACGATGTATTTGCGTTCTTTTGCGAAGGGGGCGTCGTCGCTGTCGCCGAAGTCGGGGATACTCATCAATTCTTTGGAGACGGCGAGTGCGGGGCCCATCAGGTTGAGTTTACCTTTCATGGCACGTTTGAGTGTCATATCGAGGGTGAGCAGGCGATTGATCTCGTTTGTGCCTTCATAGATCCTGTTGATGCGGCTGTCGCGGTAGGCTTTACTTATTGAATATTCATCGCTGAAGCCGTTACCGCCGTGTACCTGTACACCTTCATCGACCACGAAGTCGAGCGTTTCGCTGCCGAAGACTTTTAAGATAGCGCATTCGATCGCATATTCTTCGGCGGCGCCGAGCAAGGCCTTGTTAAAGGGTTCGCCGGCTTCGATGAGGGAATGTTCTTTATCGGCGATCCATTTGGCGGCGCGATACAGGCCACTTTCGGCAACCCATATGCGAATGGTCATTTCGGCGAGTTTGTGTTTGATAGCGCCGAAGTTGAAGATGGGCTGTTTGAACTGTTCGCGGGTGTGCGCATACTGCACGGTGTTGGCCAATGCTGCTTTGGCTCCGCCGAGGGCTGCGGCATCGAGTTTCAGGCGGCCGATGTTTAAGATGTTAAAGGCTATGACGTGGCCCCGGCCTATTTCGCCCAGAACATTTTCTGCGGGGACCTTGCAGTCCTGGAAATACAATTGTACGGTAGAGGAGCCTTTGATGCCCATTTTATGTTCTTCGGGCCCCTGGGTAAAGCCTTCCATTCCGCGTTCTACGATGAAAGCGGTGAATTTATCTCCATCTACTTTAGCGAAGACGGTGTAGACGTCGGCAAAGCCTCCGTTAGTGATCCAGCATTTTTGTCCATTGAGGATGTAATGTTTACCATCATCGGACAGGCGGGCGGTGGTTTTGGCCCCGAGGGCGTCGCTACCGCTATCGGGTTCGGTGAGGCCGTAGGCGCCTTTCCATTCGCCGCTTGCGAGTTTGGGGATATACTTTTCTTTTTGTGCATCGGTGCCGAAGTAGAGGATGGGCAGGGAGCCAATGCCGGTGTGGGCTGCTATGGCCACAGAAAAGGAATGACCAGCACCCAGTCCTTCGTTCACGATGGTAGCGGTGATAAAGTCTTTACCCAGTCCGCCATATTGTTCGGGGAAGGCGGTGGCGAGGAGGCCTTGTTCGCCTGCTTTTTCAAGGAGCGCCGGCATAAGACCTGGTTCAAGTTTTTCGATGCGGTCGGCCACGGGCAGCACTTCTGTCTGCAGAAACTGGTGGCACATATCCATAATCATTCTTTCTTCTTCGGAGAAGTCTTCAGGAATAAAGGTATTGGCAGGATCCGATTCCTTTATGAGCCATTCGCCACCGGTGATGGCTGTTGCCTGGGTTGTTTCGGTAGACATAGTGCAAGTTTTACGTTTATAAAATATAGCAAGAGGTACAGTTCTTAACCGGGAAAGCTGCGGTTAGCATGTATTATTCCAATACCGCAGGTGAAAAACTTCCCGGGTTTTGAAAGAGTGGTTAAGGTTGAGTTGTTGTTTTAAGGTTTGAGGTTATCGTATACCTGCTGAAGCACCTGTTTCACGGTTTCGATGTCCTGCCGGTTCACTCCTACGAGGGCCTCGTCCATGGTTTGATTGGCGAGGCGGATAGTAGTGTCGTGCAGTTGCCTGGCTTCTTCGGTAAGGCATACCCTGTTCACGCGGCGGTCTTCTTTCGAGGAGATCCTTTTAACGAGCTGTTGTTTTTCCAGGTTATCGATCAGGCGTGTGATACTGGGTTTGTCACGAAAAGTACGGTTACATAATTCCTGCTGGCTCAATCCATCCTCCTTCCACAGGTGGTACAGAATGCTCCATTGTTCTACGGTAATGTCGAGTCCTGCCTGTCTGAAGTTCTTTTGCAGACGGCGTGCTACAGCAGTTGATGCCATACCTGTGATAACGCTGTAGAGTTCTCCTCTTTTGAAGTTTATAGCTGACATTAATTAGTTAGTTATGCAACCATTTCAAAGATGAAAAGTTTTTCTCATAAATCCAAGTTATTCTTTCTCTAAAATTCGGTAAGATTGTGATCGAAATGGATTTCTACATCACCTATCGACAATCAAACATTTTCTGCCGGAGATCCGGAGACGGACCTAAACTTCTTTTCTGCTTTCATGGCTATGGCGAGGATTCCGGTGTATTTGATGTACTGGAGAGCAAGCTTGGACGTGAGTATACGATCTATGCCTTTGATCTGCCGCTTCACGGTAAAACGAGATGGCAGGAAGGGATGGCGTGTTCTCCGGCCATGTGGCTGGAAATAGTAGAGCGTTGTATTCCCGATAATGCCAAGGTTACTTACCTGGGGTTTAGTATGGGAGGGCGTGTAGCGTTATCGCTGTTTCAACTGAAGCCTGAGGTTTGTGATAAGTTATTCCTGGTAGCGCCTGATGGTCTTACTATGAATACCTGGTATTGGCTGAGCACACAAACCCGTCTTGGTAACCGTCTTTTCAGGTATACCGCCAATAATCCCGGATGGATATTCCGTTTTATGCAGGCAGGCAAACGGTTGAGATTGCTGAACAAATCGGTTCATAAGGTAGCTCACCGTTATCTTTCGGATGATGAGCAGCGTACGAAGCTTTATGAGCGGTGGACCCTGATGCGCCGTTTCAAGCCACGCCTGGATATCATCAAAGAGCAGGTACAGGAACATGAGGTGAAGCTGGTGTTGTTATTTGGCCGTTACGACAAGATCATACTCAGCGCTCATGGACAGCAATTCATCCAGGGTATCGAGGAGTATGCACAGGTGCGGATCATACAGGCGGGTCACCAGTTGCTGAAAGAGAAGTATGTACCGATCATCACGGAGATGCTAACGTAGGGATGGCAGCTATGGGGTTGGGGCGTATCGAGTTGAAGGACGGTGGAGTTTGGGGACGGTGGAGTTTGATTGTGGGATGAAATGGAGGATGGGGGTAAGATGGATTGTGGGGAATATTAGTTTTCTTTGTTCTGATGAACTGGTCTTCAATTTTATGGGTAACGGCGGCTGTGCTGCTGGCTTTTTATTCGCTTCTTATTATTGCTTACCGTAAATGGTTTCTGGCGTTAAAGCCTTTTGTGCTTCCGGCGGGTGTTGTTCCGGCTACGCGTTTTTCCATTATCATACCGGCGAGGGATGAGCAGGACTTTATCGGCAAATGTGTAGAGGATATACTTACACAGGAATATCCTGCGGGTTTGTTTGAGGTGATCGTTATCGATGATCATTCTACCGATGCCACGCCTGCTATTATCAGGCAATTGCAGCAGCGTTATTCTAATCTGCAACTGGTGGAGCTGGCGAAAGAAATGAAGGGCCAGCAACTGAATTCCTATAAAAAGAAAGCTATTGAAACGGCCATCGGCAAGTGCCAGGGAGACTGGGTGATCACTACCGATGCAGATTGTACTATTGGCAGCCGGTGGCTGTTACATATAGAAGCTTATATTCAACAGGAGAAGCCGGTGTTTATAGCGGCTCCTGTTAGTTTCAGCGATACCGGCAGTTTTGTTTCGATATTCCAGTGTTTAGATTTTATGAGCATGCAGGGCATAACGGCTGCGGCGGTTTCGGCCGGATTTCACAGCATGTGCAATGGCGCCAACCTGGCCTATAGCCGCAACGCTTTCCTGGAGGTGGGAGGATTCAGCGGCATCGATACTATTGCCAGCGGTGATGATATGCTGCTCATGCATAAGATCAAAAAAGCCTTTCCCGGGAGGACTGGTTATCTTTTCAGCCAGGAGGCTATTGTATCTACTGCTCCTATGCCCGACTGGAAGGGTTTCATCAATCAGCGGATACGTTGGGCCAGCAAGGCTGATAAATACCAGGACAAGGGTATAACAGCGGTTCTTGCGCTGGTTTACCTGGTAAACCTGGTTATGCTGCTGCTTATTCCTGCCGGGTTTGCGGATGCAGGATTATGGTTGATCTGGCTGGGCCTTACTGTAGCCAAGACCCTTACAGAGCTTAGTTTTATGTATCCTGTAGCCAGCTTTTTCCGGCAGCGGCGCTTACTGTACTGGTTTGGTATTATGCAGCCGGTGCATATGCTTTATATTGTTATTGCAGGGTGGCTTGGCAAATTCGGTAAATATCAATGGAAGGGAAGAACAGTTAAGTAAGCATTATTGTATATCTTAACCGTTAATAGATCACATGTCAGCGCATCATCATACCAGTTTCTTTCAAAAGCTAAAAAGGAATAAGGCGGCTGTATCCGGCCTGACCGTTATAGTTATCAGCATATTGATAGCTGTATTTGCTTATGTGCTGGCGCCTGATCATTCTCCGTATGGAAACAGGATGATACCTGAGGTTGCCAATCAGCGGCCCGGGTTTAAGATAGCCGCCTTGCAGTTAAAACGAAGCGGGGCGCCGGAGTCGGGTGGTTCGTTCCTTAACCGTATGTTTAACGGGCGGGCATCCGACTATCAACCGATACCTATACACAGCTGGCAGGAGCAGGGTGATTCGATCGTTATACAGCGTTATATAGATGAAGGAGTGGCGGAGCGGCAGGCATACAACAGAAAAGACTGTGCGCCGGATGCGGTGATCATGCTTCATTTCCGTTTGGGCAGCGACCGGTTCGGGCGTGATATTGCCAGCCGTTTGATCATAGGCACGCGGGTAAGTTTGAGTGTAGGATTTATAGCGGTGGCGTTATCGCTCACCATTGGGATCATACTGGGAGCGCTGGCGGGTTATTTCCGTGGGCGTACCGATGATATTATCATGTGGCTGATAAACATTATCTGGAGCATTCCTACGCTGTTACTGGTATTTGCGATGACGCTGGTATTGGGTAAAGGATTCTGGCAGGTATTTATAGCGGTGGGGCTCACCATGTGGGTGAATGTGGCGCGGCTGGTACGGGGGCAGGTACTGGCCGTACGCGAGCTGGAATATGTAGAAGCGGCAAAGGCATTAGGGTTTTCGCACCTACGCATTATTGCAAGGCATATACTTCCGAACATTATGGGGCCGGTGCTGGTGATTTCGGCCAATAACTTTGCATCGGCTATTGTAATAGAGGCAGGGCTTAGCTTCCTGGGGGTGGGCGTGCAGCCGCCACAACCCAGCTGGGGGCTGATGATAAAAGAGAACTACAATTTTATCATTACGCATAATCCGATGCTGGCGCTGGCGCCGGGTATTGCGATTATGATACTGGTGCTGGCCTTTAACCTGTTGGGCAATGGATTGCGCGACGCTTTACAGGTGAAGGCAAAGTACTGATGTAATAGTACGCGGGGCTGGCATCGTTGACTTAGCCCTGCTGCAGGTATCATCCGAAGCCATATTGACTAGCTTATTACCAAGACATTACGGGCGAAACTTTCTTCGAGGGAGATGAGCGTTTCGGTACGTTCAATGCCTTTGATCTTCTGCAATTCGTCGTGCAGGATATAGCGCAGCTGCTGGATGTCTTTACATACCACTTCAGCAAACATGCTATAGTTACCAGTTGTATAATTCAGTCGTACTATTTCCGGGATCTTGCGGAGTTCTTTTGCTACTGTATCGTAAAGGGAGCTTTTTTCGAGGAAGATACCTATGAAGGCGATCACGTCGTAGCCGAGGAGTTTTAAATCCACGCTTAATTTAGTACCTTTAACGACACCTAACTCCTGTAGTTTCTTGATACGCACGTGTATAGTTCCCCCGGAAACAAACAATTTCTTTCCCAGGTCTGCGTAGGATATTTCAGCATTCTCCATCATTTCCTGGATGATCTGAAAGTCCAGTTTGTCTAAATTCAATTTCACCGCCATTTCGAATCTGAATTTTGAATAAATTTAAATACAAAAGCAAATATTTGAATAATATCTATAATTTCAAAATTATTGTTGAATTATTTGCAACAAATAAGCCATTATTCTTAATATTGTGTTGTCAAACAACGACAAACAAGTTCTTTGTTCAAGATAAGATTTAGAAATAGGTTTTCGGTGGAGGTTTTATTCTGCCGGCGATCCATTACGAATTCTTTTCATACTGTGGGGTGATGAAATTTTGGCAGACATGCCCTCTCGTCTCGGGGGTGAGGATAACAGGATAAACGTAGCATAGAGCCTTCCGCAAGGAAGACCGGGGTTGACCACCGGACTTTGTACTATAGCTAACTGCCTCGTGTAGGTTCGATCCCTACCCCTACAGCTGGTCAAACTGAGACAAGCCGCCTGCATTTTGTATATGGATGCAGGCGGTCTCTTTGGTCGCAAAATCAATTGCTTACTCATAAAAACTCTTTCATTTATATGAAGGAGTTTTTTTAGTTTATGGGGGTTTGTGCAAGAAAAGCCTAAAGTAAGGGATGCCGGTTTTTCACTGAAGCTCCTTTTTAATACTTTTGCGGTCATATATGAACAGGATCTACTTCTTCCAAATTCCGTCCGCAAAGGTTTATGCGGTTCAAATAAACCGTGAACTTACTGATACAGATATCTCCAAATTAAGCTGGCTGTTCGGAGGCGCTGAAATAAGCCCCGACCTGCTCCTGAAGGGCTATTTTATTGGTCCGAGGGCTGCCATGGTCACTCCCTGGAGCACCAATGCGGTGGAGATAACACAAAACATGGATATTCAAGGGATTATCCGTATCGAGGAATTTGAATTTGCCCAGGCAGGTGCTACGGGTTATGACCATATGCTGTTTCAGAAGTATGATCAGTTGGGGCAGGATCTGTTCACTATCAACATACAGCCGGAAAAAATACTGGAGATCAGCGACATCGCCGCTTATAACCAACAGGAAGGTTTATCGCTGAGTGAGGAAGAAGTGGCTTACCTGAACCAGCTTTCTGAAAAACTTGGCCGTAAGCTTACTGATTCTGAGGTGTTTGGTTTTTCGCAGGTGAATTCCGAGCATTGCCGTCATAAGATATTCAACGGAACTTTTATCGTGGATGGAGAAGAGCAGCCCAGTTCGCTGTTCAAGCTGATCCGTAAAACTTCGGAGCAAAATCCCAACGATATCGTTTCGGCTTACAAGGACAACGTTGCCTTCCTGAAAGGGCCTGTTGTTCAGCAGTTTGCACCTGAAAGGCCGGATGTTCCCTCCTATTATGAAACCAAGGATTTCGAGTCGGTTATTTCCCTCAAAGCTGAGACTCACAACTTTCCTACTACGGTAGAGCCTTTTAACGGCGCTGCTACCGGATCGGGTGGGGAGATCAGAGACAGGCTTGCGGGCGGACAAGGGTCGTTACCCCTTGCCGGAACCGCTATTTATATGACTGCACTTTCGCGCCTGGCGGAAGACAGGCCCTGGGAAAAAGGCACACAGGAAAGAAAATGGCTTTACCAGACGCCAATGGATATCCTGATCAAGGCATCCAATGGTGCTACTGACTTTGGCAATAAATTCGGGCAGCCGCTGATCACCGGTTCTGTTCTTACGTTTGAACATGAAGAAGACGGAAGAACCCTTGGTTATGATAAGGTGATCATGCTTGCGGGTGGTATTGGATATGGTAAGGCTGACCAGGCTAAAAAGAAAAGTCCTGCTCCGGGTGATAAGATCGTAGTGCTGGGTGGTGACAACTATCGTATTGGAATGGGTGGTGCGGCAGTATCTTCCGCTGATACGGGCGCTTTTGGATCGGGTATTGAATTGAATGCCGTTCAGCGCTCGAACCCGGAAATGCAGAAAAGGGCTGCCAATACAGTACGCGGTATGGTGGAGAGCGACAACAATACCATCGTTTCTATCCATGACCATGGTGCGGGCGGTCACCTGAACTGTCTTTCTGAGCTGGTAGAAGAAACCGGCGGCCATATTGAAATGGATAAACTGCCTGTAGGCGACCCTACGCTTTCTGCCAAGGAGATCATTGGCAACGAATCGCAGGAAAGGCTGGGGCTTGTGATAGGCCAGGAGAATATTGAGTTGTTACAGAAGATAGCGGACCGCGAACGCAGCCCGATGTATACTGTTGGTGAGGTAACGGGTGATCACCGGTTCACTTTTGAATCGGCCAGAACAGGAGAAAAGCCGATGGACCTTGAGATGAAGGATATGTTCGGCAGTTCGCCTAAGGTGGTGATCACTGATAAAACCGTGGCACGTACTTACCAACCTGTTACTTATAAAAAAGAAGCACTTCATAGCTACCTCGAGCAATTATTGCAGCTTGAAGCGGTAGCCTGTAAAGACTGGCTGACGAATAAAGTAGACCGTTGCGTAGGCGGCAGGGTGGCTAAACAACAGTGTGCCGGTCCGCTGCAACTGCCTTTAAATAACTGTGGTGTGATGGCGCTGGATTTCCAGGGGAAAGATGGCATCGCTACTTCTGTGGGTCATTCTCCGTTAACTGCGCTGATCAGCGAAGCAGCCGGCAGCCGTAATGCTATTGCCGAGTCGCTTACCAATATTGTATGGGCGCCATTGAAAGATGGTCTTGCGTCTGTTTCTCTTTCGGCAAACTGGATGTGGGCCTGTAAGAACGAGGGTGAAGATGCCCGCTTGTATAAGGCGGTAAAAGCCTGTTCTGATTTTGCCATTGCCTTGGGTATTAATATCCCTACGGGTAAGGATTCTCTTTCCATGAAGCAGAAATACTCCGATGGAGAGGTAATTGCACCGGGAACAGTGATTATATCAGCGGGAGGTCATTGTACGGATATTACCGGTGTTGTTGAGCCTGTATTACAGAAGAACGGTGGTAGTATCTATTATATCAACCTTTCGTTCGACGACTATAAACTTGGCGGGTCGTCCTTTGCGCAGATACTTAATAAGATTGGCGACCAGGCTCCGGATATCAGGGATGCGGCTTTATTCAAAAAGGCCTTCAATGCATTGCAGGAACTTATCAAAGGTGGAAAAATACAGGCAGGGCATGATATAGGCAGTGGTGGTTTGATCACGACATTATTGGAAATGTGTTTTGCCGACAGGAACCTGGGTGCCGAGATAGATCTTTCTGCGTTAGGTAACAGTGATATTATCACTATCCTGTTTGCAGAGAATGCAGGCGTGGTATTCCAGACTTCTTCTGAAGCTTCTGTAGAAGCGGCTTTAAGCGCTGCTGATGTTCCTTTCTTCAAAATAGGTAAAGCCAGTTCTGAAGCAATACTTTCGGTTAAACAAGGAGCAGACAGCTATAGTTTCAATATCGATGAACTGAGAGATACCTGGTTTAAAACTTCTTACCTGCTGGACAAAAAGCAAAGTGGTGAATTGAAAGCCAAAGAGCGTTTTGATAACTATAAAAATCATGTGCTCAACTACCGGTTTCCCCAGCATTTCGATGGTCTTAAACCCGTTATAGACGGCTCTAAGGCCCGTCCGAAGGCGGCTATTTTAAGGGAAAAAGGGAGCAACTCTGAGCGCGAGCTGGCGAATGCCATGTACCTGGCTGGTTTTGACGTAAAGGATGTACATATGACCGACCTGATCTCGGGCCGTGAGACGCTGGAAGACATCCAGTTCCTGGGAGCGGTTGGTGGTTTTTCGAACTCAGATGTGCTGGGCTCTGCGAAGGGCTGGGCGGGCGCTTTCCTATACAATGACAAAGCCCGTATTGCACTGGAGAATTTCTTTAAACGTGAAGACACCCTTTCGGTAGGGATCTGTAACGGATGTCAGTTGTTTATAGAGCTGGGGCTGATCAATACAGCCCATAATGAGAAGCCTAAAATGGTTCATAATGACAGTAAGAAGCATGAGAGCATTTTTACATCTTTAACTATACAGGAAAACAAATCGGTGATGCTATCGTCACTGGCGGGTTGTACGCTGGGTGTATGGGTATCGCATGGAGAGGGTAAATTTCAACTGCCTTATACTGCAGATCAATACCAGATTGTTGCGAAATATGGGTATGAGACCTATCCTGCCAATCCTAATGGTTCGGGATACAATACGGGTATGTTGTGTGATGATACCGGGCGTCACCTGGTGACCATGCCTCATATCGAGCGTTCCCTTTTTCAATGGCATTGGGCTCACTATCCCCAGGGAAGGAAGGACGAGGTATCGCCATGGATGGAGGCGTTTGTGAATGCGCGTAAGTGGCTGGAGCAGCAGGGATAACATTCTGAATGTATAAAATACTGAGGCTTCCGAAACTAAAATTCCGGGAGCCTTTTTTATGGGTTTATTATTCTAACCGGATATTGCGTCAAACTACGGTTTACCATGGAAAATGAAATTGAATATTATCCATGATTTTACTTTCTCACTCTATGCGAACTTCGCCATTAGCATGTGTATGCAGCTACCAGATAGCAGCTTTTGCAATGTGTGATTTCGATTTGTTTTAGTCCTCCCCCTATTTTCAACCATCAGAATAACACAATAATGACTAGCAAAGAAAAAAGAAGTTTTTCCATTTTTGCCGTTCCGATGATAATGATTTTATCTATGTCCTGGGGGAAAGGAGAAAATAGCCTGAAAATGCAAAGCATTTTTGTAGTGCTACTTGCCATCATAGCAGCTATTGTTTTTATAGTTAACTACAAAACGTTCAAGCAGAAACCTCTGTGGCATAAAGTATGGTTTTGGTTTATTGCATGCATGGGTTTGATTACCTTGTCATTTATTTTTTGGCCTTCACTAACCTATGTATTTGTAAAATAGGTTTTTCGTAAACGCTGCTTACTACTTTTTCAGTTCATCAAGGGAGTAAAAACTATCTCTCCAGTAAATGCCTTTATATTTTGTATTCAGCCAAGCTGAGCGAGCGACGATATAGGCTATGATGAATCCGGCATAAGGGATAGCCAAAGCATACCACCAACGTGCCTTTAAGCCGGGATGAAAAGTAAACGCCATCCACTGGGCGCCAAGAATAGCAGCCGCCATTATCATATAATACCACTGACCGGATAACAGTAAAACGGGGACGGGTAGTACCATTACCAACAATACGGCCAGTGCATTGAGCATAGCCCAGGGCAGATTATAATTAAATGCAGAGAACATATTCTTCATAAGCCCGTCGATAAATTGCTTTACACTGGTGTACCATTCCAGGCTCAGCATTTCCTCTCCGTATAAAACATCCTGTTTGTAGCCACCGTGCTTTACCTGCTCTGCCAATTTTAAATCATCATCGGGGCGTAACCTGATCCGTTCATGTGTCCCTGTGCTTATGTAGGCGCTTCTGCGTAATAAACTGAATGCTCCGATCCCAATAGATGCTTTCGACTGCTTATCTCTTGCCTTCCAGGGGCGCAGTTTTGTTTCGAGGATCATACGGAAACTTGCATTAATGGCTTTGAATAGTCCGGAACGTGATGTGATTTCGGGCAATACAGCGACATTGTCGATTCCCCTGGTGAGGACGAAATTCATCGCTCTACTTAGCGTTTCGGGATGATAGATAACATCTGCATCTGTAAATAGAATCCAGTCTGCCTGAGACCTGCCGGCTCCTGTATACAAGGCATGATTTTTTCCTAACCATCCTGCAGGAAGTGTGGTGATGGTATGAACGGTAATACGCGGATCATGGGCAGCAAACTGTGTAAGGATGTTGCCGGTATTATCGGTAGAGCGGTCGTTCACTATTAAGATACGGTAATTGGGATAACTAAGCCTGCAAAGGCTTTGAAGTGCATTTGCCAGGTCGGCTTCTTCATTTCTGACGGCAATAATGATATCAACAGAAGGAGCCCGCCGAGGTTCGACAGGAAGGATTTGTTTAATGGATTGTATTGTGCGTGCATTTATAAGCAGATAGAGGCTTACAATTATCCAGGAAAGGGTAATGATACATGCAATAATCAAGAAAATCATAGTAAAACAAGTTATGATTAAAAACGGCTATATCAATGAAAAGAAGTTCGTTTCCTTTTAACAATTTCTACATTTTATAAAGAATATCGCAATGTATCTTTGCATCATGAAACGCACAGCAGCATTCATATTGACCCTTGTTTACCTGGCTTTCGCTTTTGGAGGTCTGGTACATGAGCCTACGGCAATGGCTGCTGTTTATTCACAGGAAACAGATGATGCGGGTAAACCCGATGCAAAGGCAGAAGAAAAGTCTTTTGAAAATGCATCGATCACTTTTAAGAAAGGGCACAAACACCTGGCGCCCGTTTCAAAAGTAAAGCTACCAAGGCCTGCGTTACCGCTTACCAGTTACACTTCCTTTATCTCCGAATATCATAGTAATGCCAACGTGCATCCTCTTCGCACGGGCACTCCTTTATGGTCCTCAGCCACGCTTTACCTGAGGAACTGTACATTCCTGATATAACAAATAAGTCTTACTGATCTTATCATTCCTGTGTTTTGCAGGTGATGATAAGTTATTACCAGCTATAGTGATGGCTATACGTTATGCTATAGACCGTTGGAAACGTTTATTACCTTATGACTATACTTAAATTGATTTAAGATGAAGAAGTACTTATTAATCCTCTGCGGAGCATTCTTTTTACACATATCTCAGTCATCCGCGCAGGAAAACAAGCCTACAAGAGAAGTTAAGAAAGGATATTATGCTATTGGCAATAATGCCAGCAAATTAGCGCGTCCTTTAACCATTAACCTGGTAAAGACAGGAACAACAACCCCACAAAAAGGATATTATACCATAGGTAACAACCAGAATAAGTTAGAAACTACGCCCGAGGTTGTTACACCACAAACGCCTGTTATACAGAAAGGTTATTATAAGATCGGGAACAACGCTGATAAGTTGAGACGATAACAGGACATTAAAGACGGTCGCAGGCAGCGGCTGCACCGAGGCGCTTCCCTGATAAGAAGCGCCTCATTTTTTTGCCGGTTTCATTTTATTATTTTACCAGTTTGTCGACCACTTTATTCAGCGTAAGTCCCTGAACAACTATCGAGAAGATGACAATGATGTAGCTGGCGGACAGGATGAGCTCTTTATAGTCGGAAGGAGGTAATGAAAGCGCCAGAGCAACAGAAATGCCGCCGCGCAAACCAGCCCAGACCAATATGGTAATGCTTTTAACCGATGTTTTGAGGGAACGTTTCAACAAGAAGGCCGGTACAGCTATACTTACACCACGGGCAACGAGTACAAATACTACGGACAGCATCCCTATAAACCAGTAGTTCTTTATAAACGGCAGCACCACTATCTGTAAGCCTATCATTACGAAAAGGATGGTGTTCAGTATTTCATCTATCAATTCCCAGAACTGGTGCAGGTAGTTTTGTAATCCTTCAGCCGTTTTAGCTCCCAATGACGTATTGCCTAATATCAGGCCTGCTGCAACGGCCGCCAGGGGGATTGATACGTGCAGTACGCCACCGATAACAGAAATAACCATTACCATCGAGATAGAGACCAGGATAATGGTTTGAAAGTCCTGGATCTTTTTGGTAAGAGCATAGGTTATAAGCGCGACCACAGCACCAAGTGCTATACCGCCAAATACTTCTACGGCAAACAATTCAAGTGCGTGGGTAATAGAAAAAATCTGTTCCTGCTGCGCCACTTCACCGATAGTGATAAAGAGGATCAGTCCTACGCCATCGTTGAGCAGCGATTCGCCTGCGATAATAGTTTCAAGGGAAGGCGGGATCTTTGATTTTTTCAGCACAGATAATACGGCAACGGGGTCGGTTGGCGAGATAAGTGCGCCAAAAAGGAAGCAGTAAACGAGGGGGAGATCAATGCCGAGCCAGGTTGTAATAACATCGAGCAGGAGGCCGAATATTAATGTAGAACCTATAACGCCTATAGTGCTTAAAACCAATACGGGTTTACGCTGTTCCTTGAGTTTCCGGTAATCGAAGTGAAAAGCGCTGGCAAAGAGCAGGAAACCCAGCATGATATCGAGCAATGTTTTACTGAAGTCGATATTACTGGTTACATCCTTTATAAATACACCGAAACCGGCCATTGCCTTACCGGAGACAAGTATAGATACAGAAAGTAAGATGGAAACCACCATTACTCCAATAGCACCGGGCAGCTTAATAAAACGGGTATTCAGATAAGAGATCAGAGCGCTGATAGTGATAAGGGCAGTAATGAGCGTAAATGTATCCATCCAGTCTTAAATTTTGTGAAATGGCGAATTTACGAAATATGTATCAGAGACCGACCGTCATGCTTAATCCGTTGGCTCCGCCTGGGGCGAAATAGGGTGAAAATGCGAGCTTTTTATGTTTTTTATTGATCTTATGCAGTTCCGGCACGAGGATACCGGAAGCTGCGCCGGAGATGAATCCCAGCAAAACATCGGACCTGAAATGCCTGCCCGATTCCATACGGTAATATCCTACGAGGGCAGGTGGAACTGATGCCGCCGCGTAAAGGAGTACCCTGTTCCACCCTTTTATCTGGTGATAGTCGGTGTATACTTTTACAAGGAAGAAAGTAGAGGTTGTAGCAAAGCCTACGTGCCCGCTGAAGAAGGAGTTGCTTTTATTGTCTCCTACCCTTTCTTCCATGGGGACGTCTTTATTATACAGGAAAGGTCTTGGCCTTCGTACAGAAAAGGCTCCTGCAAAATAAAGCGCGTTATCGACTGTATGTGATGCCAGGTACATTGTGATAAGGTCGAGCCAGTCTTTTCTTATTTTCTTATCGAACGCCAGTACAATGGGCAATGCGATAGAAGCATTCAAAAAGAGGTCGGAATTCTTTTGTGCGCCTGCATATTTTGCTGGGTCATGAAAGATAACGGGTCTGTCGAAGCCGTTTACATCATTGGGGTTCAGCTTCAGGATATCCGCTTCGGTCATGCTTGACACGCTTTCGAGTTTACGGAATCCTTTACTTGAAAACAGGATGGCTGCTCCCGAGGCCGGCAATTCCCAAAGCAGGTTTACCTTATAGATCTTTTCAGGTCTGACAGAATCGACCTGCCCGAAGGACAATACATTCAATGATAACAGCAGCAGGGCAATAATCACTTTTCTCATAATGAAATTTTCAAGCCGAAAATAAGTCAAACTTTCGAGGTGCCATATTATGCAGTGGGATGGTTCCCGCAAAATGGGATGGCTCCCAGCTAAAAAAGCAGGCTGTGGGCTCCGGGCGGCGTTTTGTTTTTGTTAACATTTGTCTTCTAACAATTGCCCATTATGAAACTAAATTTACTCGCATTCTTCTTCCTTTTTTTTACGATGCGCGCCTTAGCCGACCCGTTCACACCAGGTAACATTGTGGTTGTACGCATAGGGAATGGCATCACCAGTTTAAGCAGCGCTGCACAAATTGTTTTTCTCGATGAGTACACTCCCTGCGGGTCGCTGGTGCAAAGTATTCAACTGCCTGTTGCGGTTTCAGGGGCCAATAAGAGACTAACGCTTCCTATGTACGATGTAACGGAAGGTTATCTTACGTTATCACGAGACGGTCAGCACCTGGTTCTGGCCGGATATGATGCTGCACCCGGAACGGCATCGGTATCCACCAGTACCAGTGCAAGCATTAACCGTGTTATAGGTTTGGTTGGTATGGATGGATCGGTTAATACCAGCACGGCTCCTGGCGATGCCTTTTCCGGTACAGTGATACGTTCGGCAGCAGCAGACAGCAACAGGATATGGATGGCAGGCGGCAGCCAGGGAATACGGTATACCACTGCCGGCAGTACCAGTTCAACACTTATTGCAAGTACTACCGGGCGCTATATTTCCATTGCCGACTCCGGGCTTTATCTATCGTCTACAGCAGGCAGTATCCGTATGGCAAGAATAGGCAGTGGGTTACCTGTTACCGGATCACAACCGGTAACTGCCTTACCGGGCTTTCCTGTTACCGGAAGTCCTTACCAGTTTTTTCTTGCTGATATGGACGCCGCTGTTCCGGGTGTTGATGTACTATATGTAGCAGAGGACGGCGCCAAGGTAATATCGAAGTATTCCCTTGTTGCGGGTTCGTGGGTAGCCAATGGTTCCCTCGGTGTTACTACAGATATTTACAGGGGTATTACCGGCAAGGTCGCCGGCGGCAATGTGATCTTATATGCTGTTCGCCGCAACAGTAATACTACCAAGGGGGGCAGCCAGATTGTAACACTTACTGACAGCACCGGATATAACAATAACATCAATGGCAGCTTTGAGCTGGTAGCTACAGCCGACAGTAATACTATTTTCAGGGGCATTGTATTATTACCTGAAGCGCCTGCCGCAAGAAAAGCTGCCGTTAAAGCAGACACCAGTTTATCGCTTTCACTAAGCCCTAATCCTGTGAGCGACCAGCTACGCATCAGGTATCACAGTGAGGGTGCAGCCAAACCTGCTTTTTTCATTTATAGTTCAACAGGACAGCTTGTAAAAACCATTGGCTCTTGTAATACCAGCAGCGGCCAGCTTTTGGTGAGTGTAAAAGGGTGGACCAAAGGGGTCTACTATGTAAACATGACTAACGGGCGCCGTAAGGTCACCCGTAAACTATTGGTACAATAAGCCGCAACCATTAAACGAAAAGCCATTATGAAAATAAGTAACACAAAACTGTTGTTATTACTATGCCTGTTCCTGCCTCAACTACTCATGGCAGCAGGTACTCCCACGCTATCGACACCTGCCAATAACAGTACAGGCTATATGCCCAATACCAGCTTTTTCTGGAATGCAGTAAGCGGCAGTGTCACTTACCAGATACAGATAGCAACAGATGCCGGTTTCAGCTCCATAGTAGCCGGCCGGGAAGGGCTCCCTATTCCACGTTATGTTCCTGTTGATGCTTTACCGTTTTCAACACTTTACTGGCGTGTAAGAGCCAGGGATGCTGCAGGTTATGGCAGCTGGTCGGCTACCTTCCAATATACGCTTTCCATTCCGCCGAATGTTTATCATATTGCTTCCGGCGCTTCTGCAGCGTCTATTGCCAATACTATCACCAGTGCTACAAAGCCTGCACTTATTGTGTTTCCTGCTTCGGAGAACTTTACTTTCTATCCTACGGGAACAGCCAAGTTCCTGTTTGATCTCAGCAGCCTTGAAAACCTTGTTATCGATGGTAATAACAGCAATATCACCATTGCCAACCGGGCAGATGTTGGCTTCCTGAGAATACAGCAGTCAAGCAAAATATGCATCAAAAGGCTTACGGTAGACTGGAACCCGTTACCGCATACCTTACTGGATGTCATCAAGGTTGATACGAGCGAGGCCAATACACTTAATATCACTGTACGTCTCAGGAAAAAATCTGCTGCAACGGGTGATTACTATCCTGAAATCACCAACAACCCTGGTTTCACGGATTACTGGTCGTGGGCATACTTACTGGATAAGGATAATCGCGGTGCGGTTAAAAGGATCACTTCTTCTTCTTTTGGATTGCAACCTTCTGATGTAATAAAGCAGGTTTGTTCGGATCCGCCAACCTATAATATCTACAGGAAGAATTCCAGTTCTGGCCGTTTCTTTGCCACAGGAGATATTCTGACCATTGTATGCCGTAATAATGTCGGTTCTTTTGCCTCCACCACTTCGTGTACCGATATCACCTTTGACAGCATAACGAATTATTCCAGTCCTATCGGATGTTATTATTCTTATGACGGCAGCGACATGAAGGTCTTAAACTGCCAGGCAGCTCTCAAGGACAGTTTCCGTTATGTTTCGGCCAATGCGGATGGCGTTCATTGCCGTGCGAATCCTATTGGTCCATGGGTGGAAAGATGCTCTTTCATTGGCAATTCAGATGATGGTGTGGCATTGTATAATAAGGGTACTTCTGTTAAGTCTAAAACGAATGATACTACGCTGATCGTAAACAATGAATTCAATAATTTAAAAGCGGGCGATAATTTCACCATCTACATCCCCAAACTGGGTATCATTCCCGACACCAGCTTTATTGTGAAAACCGTGACCAATAATGGAAACGGAACTTCTACGATCCGGTTTTCACCAGCTATTCCAACGGCTTTTTATAACAGTATGACAGACCTAGGTAATACCGATCTTCAGCAAAACGTACAGTTATACAATAATTCGCGCAGGAATGCCATGTTCATGGTTCATGACAGCAGGTTCACCGTAAGGGGCAGAGGCGCTATTATCCGTGCCTTTAACGGTGTTGTATCGAATACAAAGTTTTATAATTGCAGTTCACCTGGAATACTGCTATACAATGAGGCTGCGCAATGGTATAATGGTTTGTATAATGAACAGCTATCTATCAATGATAATGATATCAGGGATTGCGGCTATGACGGTTACGGAGAAAATGCGGGCGCTATAGATGTTAGATTCAACAAGATACGTTTCAGCGGTAGTGTTTATGAAGACTCCATTTCACCTATCATGCCTAATAAACGTATTCACATCAGGAATAATAGTATAAAGAATGCAGCCAAACATGGCATTACTCTTTTTAACACTGTTACTGGTTTAATAGAAGACAACATATTTACAAGCACTATCCCCGGCTTCTTTTATTCCGGCAATCATTATGGTGTTTATCTGAATACTACAGATAGTTGTATTATAAGAGGTAATAATTTTTCAGGAGATACGAGGCCTTTTACAAGTTTATATTATAAAGTAAATACAACAAACGACAGTTATACGCCTTAAAGCATAGCTACAAATAATATAAAAAGCTTTATGCCCCTGTTTAAAGAAAAGCTGGCTGGTATTTCCAGTCAGCTTTTCTATGTGGTACAATGTTATCAATGCCTTGTATGACCAGTATCTATTCCCATTGTATCCTTTGCTGTAGAATCGACAGTGGTTCCGGGAGTTCCGGTGTTGTCATCTGTCATTGACGGGGGTGGCGGGGAATTCAATACAGAATCGCCGCTTGTATTTGTTTTGTTTTCATTTGTGCCACAGCTCACTCCAAAGATGGTGGCTGCCAACATGCACACTGCCAGCATACGTTTCATAGGTGCTAATTTTTATTAAAAAATAATTACAATAATACTTTTTCAATTATCCTGCCATTAACGCACTGAGAAAATATTCTACATTGAAAAAGATTGAAACTCAATTCCGGTGTACTAAAAAAACCTCATTTTTTTTCCTGGTATGATTTTGCTACGATTGACTTAACAATCTCATCCAGTTCATTAGTTGATTTCCTTAGCAGTTCTACGTTCTCCTTTAGAAGTTCGGGATCCTGGATGTCATGTTCTATCAATGAAACCAAACCCATAATGTTGGCCAGGGGTCTGCGAAGTTCATGCGATTGGATCCAGGCTATTTCCCGAAGCTGGGAGAGCTGACGACTAAGTTGCAGTTTGATATTTTTTGATTGAGTAACATTCCTGGAAAAACAGCCTACGCCTGTTATTTCGTTGTTCACATCGTAAATAGGGTTCATTACCGTTTGATAATATATCGTTTCTCCCGTTGACAACTGGTATTGTTTTTCTACCTGGATCGACTCTCCCTTTAATGCACGCTGGGCATATTCTATCCAGCTGGCTGCTTCTATGGCATCCGGAACATCGCGGAGCGCTACCGGCAATTTAGGCTTGCCCAATTCAGGATCTATTTGCTCTACTAATTTTTCGAATGCCAGGTTACCTGTAGTAATACACATGTCTTTGTCGATAATAAAAATGGCTTCTGAAGAATTGTCTATCAGAGATTTCAGCTTTTTCTCCGATTCAAGCAGTGCCTGCCTGGCTTTCAATTCTGCTCCTATGTCGGTTACAATCACCATTCTCACCTGTTCTCCTCGGAATGTGGAGGAATAGGAGGTGAGGGTAATGTAAAAAACTTCGCCGGCTTTATTTCTGCTGGGCCAGATGCCGCTATCCGAAGCCGGCTGGTGGCGTATCGCTTTTAATGCTTCCAATGCAGCTTGCTTTTCTTCAGGCAAACAAAGGTCGAGAATGGTTAAATGGACAGTTTCCTGTAAGGTATATCCGTATTTGGCGAAAAAGACATGGTTTGCCGCCACAATTTTCAATGTTTCGATATCATAAACGATAATAGGATGGGGGCTTTCATCGAAAAGGCGCTTATAGTCCAATTCCTGCCGGGTGATGCGTTTATAGCCTGCATTGGTGACAAAATATATAATGACAGAAGTGACCAGGACGAATAAAAAACCCTTTACAGATTGAGCCCAGGTTAAGGAATCTGGAGACAACCCGATCAGAAAGCGATCTGAGGTATAAATCCATACAGTCGCCAGCACGAAGTAAATCAGGGAAATACGGAAAGGGTAAATTTTCATAACAGCAGCTCTGTTTCAGGAATTAATTTACAAAAATATCCCGGTAATTACAGTAAACGGATGGTTCATTTCTGAGGAACGGCTCTATCAGCTTATCTTTGCAGCTATGGGTCAAAAGAAATTAATAAGGTTTGAGGAGATAAAAAGTTTTCCCAATGTGCTGGAATATCCTGAAAATGTTAAGGGGACCTGGCATCACTTCTTTAAAAACGACAATCCTCTTACGTTGGAGCTTGCCTGTGGTAAAGGCGAATATGCGGTAGGACTGGGCAGGTTATATCCCAACCGCAACTTTATTGGTATTGACGTAAAGGGAAACCGGATCTGGCGGGGAGCAAAAACAGCGCTTACGGAAGGGCTGGGGAATGTAGCTTTTGTGCGGTCGCAAATGGATAAGGTAACGGAGTATTTTGTAGCCGGCGAGGTAGATGAGATCTGGATCACGTTTCCGGATCCGCAGCTTCGTTTTTCAAAGATGAAAAAAAGGCTGACCCATCCTAAATATCTCCGTCTTTACCAGGAATTTCTTAAACCCGGCGGTATTGTGCAGCTTAAAACCGATAGTCCTGTTTTATACGAGTTTACCAAGACAGTTATTGGTTTATATGAACTTGAGCTGCTGACAGACGATAATGATGTTTACCGTAACGGTAACTACACTACGGAACTACAGATTAAAACACATTACGAAAGCCTTGATATAGCGCAAAGCAATCGTGTTCATTACCTTAAATTCAGGCTTAACAAGTCTATGCCCAAAGAGAAAGACGCCATCCTGAAGGAAATGCTGAATGAGGAGCCTGCTAATGAGAAGTAGGTAGTATGTTTTACCCGGGATACTGTAAGATCTAAGTTTACCGGTAATCGTGTAATTTCAGAGATGAAAAAAAATGCCCCGGCTTCAACGCCATCTGTTCCAGGTGACAGCCGGTATTCTTTCTTTGAAGATGTATGGGCTGTTGCACGTCTTATTCCCAAAGGCCGTGTTACCAATTATGGTGCTATTGCCAAATACCTGGGTACGGGACTATCGGCGCGTATGGTGGGCTGGGCAATGAATGCCTGTGATAAAGTGAAGCCTAAAGTACCGGCTCACAGGGTTGTTAACCGAAACGGGATGTTATCCGGTAAAATGCATTTTTCTCCACCTGAAGCCATGCAACAACGGCTGGAAAAAGAGGGGATCAGGATAGAAAATGATAAAGTTGTTGATTTTAAGGGCAAATTCTGGGATCCAGCCATCGAACTTTCCTAAAATAACGATAGCTATGAAAAAACAATTGCTGCTGTTACTGCTGGCCTGTGTAAGCACGACAATCTTGCCGGCTCAACGGATTGCTGACCAGTATTATAAAATAGAACAGATGATCCCTATGCGTGACGGGGTTAAATTGTTCACCGCCATTTATATTCCACGCGACAGCAGCCAGTTGTATCCTTTCCTCATCACGCGTACGCCCTATTCGTGTGATCCTTATGGTGCGAATGCATATCCTTCGCAGCTGGGTATGGGTGCGGCTTATGCCAAAGAGGGTTTTATTTTCGTTTACCAGGATGTACGTGGCCGTTATATGAGCGAAGGTTCGTTCCGGGAGGTAACGCCTGCAATTGCCATTAAGCGTTCCAATAAAGATACGGACGAGAGCAGTGACACTTATGATACGATGGAGTGGCTGCTGAAGCACATACCTCGTCATAATGGTCGGGCGGGATTGTATGGTATTTCTTACCCGGGCTTTTATGCTACGGCTGCGTTACCGAATGCACATCCTTCTATTAAGGCGGTGTCGCCACAAGCTCCTGTTACAGATGAATTTGAGGGAGACGATGTAAATCATCGTGGCGCTTTTTTCCTGATGGATAATTTCAGTTTCCTGAATTATTTTGATCATCCCCGTCCGGGGCCGTGGAAGCAATATCCCTCCATCAGCGATAGTGTGCGTATTAAAGACAGCTATGCATTTTTCCTGGGTATTGGTCCTATCAAGAATCTTGACAAATACTATTTCAAGGGGAAGAGCGCTATCTGGAATGAATATCTTGCTCATAGTACCAGGGATGCTTACTGGAAGGCCAGGGATATAAGGCAGCATCTGAAAAATATTAAACCGGCGGTATTAGTAACGGGTGGCTGGTTTGATGCAGAAGACCTGTTTGGTGCGCTTAAAACCTATGAAGCTATAGAACGGCAAAACCCCGGAAACAACAGCCGGTTAATAATGGGGCCCTGGACACATGGTGCATGGGCCCGTGGTAACTGGAGTAAGTTCAGCACTTATGAGTTTGGCAGTAATGTCAACGATTATTACCACGAACTTGAGTTCAATTTCTTCTGCTGGCATCTTAAACAAAAAGGAAGTTTTAACCAGGCCGAAGCCACCGTATTTGTCACGGGTACAAACGAGTGGAAATCATTTTCGCACTGGCCTCCTTTGAATCCGCGGGAAGAACTATGGTATCTTCATCCGGGGCATCGCCTTACCACAACCGTTCCGGATTCAAAGGAGGCTCCTGTTTTCAGCGGTTATATTTCGGACCCTGCCAATCCTGTGCCTTATATTGGTAAAAAGTCGGGCAGCCGTGTGAATGAATATATGGCCGCCGATCAACGTTTTGCTGCGGAAAGGCCGGATGTGTTGTATTTTGAAAGCAGTAACTTTACGCAGCCGACTACGGTATGCGGGCCTGTTACCGCCGATCTGTTTGTAAGCACAACAGGAACAGATGCAGACTTCGTTGTTAAGATCATTGATGTGCTACCAGACGAAAAGCAAACCCAGCAACTTGTGAGAGCAGAGATAGTACGTGGAAAATTCAGGAACAGCTATGAACGACCTGAAGCTTTTATACCCGGACAAGTTACTCCTTTGAAGCTTGTTTTAAATGATATAGCCCACTGTTTTCTCCCGGGACACAAACTAATGGTACAGGTACAGAGCAGCTGGTTTCCGCTGGTTGACAGGAATCCGCAGCGATTTATGAATATACCTGACGCTGCAGAAAGTGATTTTCAAGCGTCAGAGATCAAAATCTATCACGATACAAGATATCCTTCCCATATCAGGCTTCCTACCAACTAGGTCATCTGTAATAAGGGCTGATCATGATATACACAATGGGTCCTGTTACAGCTACATAAAACCATAATGGCCAGGTGTACCTGGCTATTTTTTTATGTGCGGGCCATTCTGCTATCAA